>JAYVJH010000663.1:0-1618 GCA_043769455.1 Runella sp.
CTCGGCTCAAAGATATAGCCGTTTCGTCTGGTTCGGCTTGTACGTCGGCCTTAGTGCTACCTTCGCACGTTATCAAAGCCCTTGGCCGTAGCGACGACGATGCCTACTCCTCTATTCGTTTTAGCTTAGGCCGATTTACAACAGACGAAGATATTGAGTTTGCTGTTGAGCATATTACAGAAACTGTACTAAAAAAGTCGTCAGTCAGTAATTAAGCCATTTCTGATGCTCGTTGTTTGATAGGCTAATTCTATCTATCCAATAAAAATATAATCCATCTTGAAAGTAGTTTTTTGGCATCATTATTGATATTTTAGTTATCACAATTATTCTACAAAATATTTGTAAAATAAGAAACCTAACTTATCAATGTCTTCGATGAAAGTTCTGAATATTGTATTTTTGTTACTGATTTTAAAATCAGGCATTTACGCACAATCTACCGATTGCCCCAACACAATGTGCATAGTAGCCACTGCTACTGTTGTCAAAGCAGACACCAAAAAAGCGTTATACTCTGTCGATGGTAGTGCTGGGCAAGTGGGCTTCAAGACAACAAAACTTACCAACAACGCTGTAATTGCAGAGTTTAATGACTGGAAAGCAAACTTTACCGAAACTTGCCCCGATGGTAGTATTCGTGTCAAATTTGACAACCTATCGCAGACTGTTTCAGAAGGAATTGGTTACGGAATGTTGCTGGCTGCCTACTATGGCGACAAGGGTTTATTAGATGGTTTATGGAAATATTACAATGCACACCTCGACATAAACGGACTCATGGACTGGAAAATAGAAGGTTGTACCCAAACACGATTAGGGTCTTTTGCAGCCACCGATGCAGAGCTTGACGTAGCCGCAGCCCTAATTGTTGCTTCTAAGCAGTGGCCAACTACACTTAGTTATGTCGCTGATGCCAAGGCACTAATTGGTAAAATAAAACAATTTGAAACAACCACAGCCAACGGCTTGAATCTACTAAAACCTGGCGATGGTTTTGGCGGTGCAAGTTGTCTTAATGCATCTTATTTTTCGCCAGCATACTATCGGCTCTTTGCACAGTTTGACAATACTTATGCAACTTTTTGGAATAAATTGGCCGATGATTCTTATACTTTAATCAACCTCAATGCTCACTCCACTACGGGCTTAGTATCGGACTGGCAAAAAGCCGATGGCACCCCAGGCGGTGCGAGTTGCGGTGTAACGTATGCTCACAATGGCCTTCGATATTCTTATGATGCCGCTCGCACCCCGTGGCGGATAGCCGTTGATTATCTTTGGTGGGGTACTCCAGCCGCCAAAACATACATCGACAAGGTTTCGGATTGGGTTGCTGGGCCACTGGGGGGTATTGCCAATGTGCGAGACGGGTTTCAGCAGAATGGCATCGTAACAGGCTTGTACCAAAACTCAACATTTGTAGGTGCTTTTGCCGTAAGTGCCATTGGCAGCTCACAGTCAAGAGTAGATGCTTTTACTACATATTTCAAGTCGCTCACTACTGTAAACGACCCCAATTACTTCAACAGAACACTTAGACCACTTTATATGCTAACGCTGTCGAAGAATTTTTGGAATCCAGTCAATCGTTAAAATCTATGCCAACTAAGGAGTC
>JAYVJH010000664.1:0-1900 GCA_043769455.1 Runella sp.
TGGTTTTAATACCGATTCTAAAACACAAATCGCCCCCCAATGAAGACCATTTAATGTTTATTTCGGCTGATTTTATTGAAGTCCGTCCCTCAATATCAATGTAGTTGCTGCTCATGTATGGCGTTTGCATTAACATCGTAAAAGGGTTGTCTGGTATTTCGTCCAATAACTTTTCATTAGTACTATAACCGCAAGCAAAAGAAGGCGACAACCGTATTCCATTAGCCAGCAAGGTCAAAGTATTTCCTAAAAAAACAGCTTCGTCATCTGGGTACATCTGCCAGTCAGCTAAAACCCCAGCAACCCTTGCCGAAAAGTCCCCGTTTTTTAACAAACTTCGTTTCCCTTCATTATTCACACTCGCCAAAAAGGTCTTAATTGTCGGCTCAAAGCCATAAGTCGTGTCGCCGCTTGTAAAAAAAACACCGTTGTTCACCACTACGTGGGGGTCTATGGTTATCGTTTCTATCAACGTACCATCTGCCTGATAATACCGTATTTCACAGTCATCGTTCAGCAACATATCTACGTTTCTGACCACATAGAAACCACGCTCTTGAAAGACCTCGCAGTTGTATTTATCCAAAATATCATTCAATACTTCTTTGCAACTCAACGGCACGTCGTTGCTATTTAGATAAGCCTCCGCATACACACACGCATCTAAGGCCGCCCCCTCGGTAGTATGGCTCAAAGACTCCCATTTGATATTCAGACAAACAGCAAAAGGCAATTCTAACCCCGTCTTTGACAAACAGATTTTCAAAACATCAAAATACGACATTAGTCCCGTGTAAGGCTTGCCGTTGGGCTGCCGAAACAACTCATTTTTAAGTCTGCCCAGCCCACAACCAGCCACAATCTGAAACGGCTGCACGTGTCCTACAATAGACTGCCTACTCTTAAATGCTGAAATATACCCTTTGTGTATTAGTTCGTTGCTTGTATCGGGGTTTTGTCGCAACTCAACAATGATGTCGTCTTCGCTGGTCTTAAAAAGATGTTCAACTTCAAAAGGGTTATCATAGATAGTATCTTGTGGTTGCGAAATTACGTTGATATTAAAAACCGTGCCAACGATACCACCGTATTTTTCGTCAGTCTGCACATCGGCTACAAATGGCTCGGCACCAGCCGTTACCTCTGTCAAGTTACCGATATAGTTTATTTCTAAAAATGTCAAGCGGTATATCACCCCTTGCAAATCAGCAAATTCTAAAAAATATTTAGCCCCGTAGTTTACCATTAGCTTCTGATTGAATTTGTTACCTTGACCGCTCTATTTGAGGCCAATATTATATTATCGCCCCGTACATAACTCACTCCCACACCACCTCCACCACCACTACCAGCTTGGTCGGCAGCACGGTTTAATATACTTTTTACTTGGTCTTTTCTCAATATAAATTCTTGATTAGTGCGTGCATCGGTGTTGTCGCCAAACCATGCCATCGTTGGGCCAGTTGCGCCACCCCAACCCTCTGCGAACTTTGGCGCACTACTTTTCATAACAGACCCTGCCGTTACCAATGCACCACCAGCCAAGCCGGTCCTGATAGCCACCGGCGACAGCGCACCGCCAGTAGCAAAACTCAACGCAAACAAAGCCGCCGACTGTGCCAACATTTGCTTGCCAATCATGGCCAACATATCGCCAAATGAAGACAACAACGACCGACCAAAAGCCGCAAAAGGATTCTCGCCATTGGTCAATGCCGTGCCAAAAGCCTCAAACCCAGACGAGACAGCCGAACCGACCTCCCCCATTACTGCGGTCATTTGTGCAACTTTTGATTTGAGTTCACTACTCAAATTATCAAATTGGGCTAAAATTGATTTAGTGAGCTTGTCATTATTTTGAAAGGGCGAACTAAAAATACTGGCTATTTTTGACCGATAG
>JAYVJH010000665.1:0-1795 GCA_043769455.1 Runella sp.
CTCTAAGACAATGGCGGCATCTTTGACGCTAATAAATGATGGTATGAGTGTGATAATGTCGGCCATGGTTTGATGCGTGCTGTGGCGGTTTTTGGTGCAAATTAAGAAATAAATTAAATATAAAATTTCTTAATTAAGAATATTATTAAAAATTTAATTATGATTGTAAAATATTATGAAATAATAATGAAATATGCCAAATCCAGAGAACATAAAACCAGTCAAGAAGGGCGACCCGGGACGTAACCCGAACGGGCGACCGAAGGGGTCGCTGAACCGCTCAACGATAGTGCGGAAGTTTTTGGCAACTGGGGCTGTTTTGCCAAAAGATATGTTTCAAAAGTTGGCTGAGGTTTTTCCAAAGGTCAAAGAAAAATTGACGGCTGAGGAACTCATTACGTTGGCACAGATAACGAGGGCATCAAAGGGCGACACGAACGCCTACAAGGCATTGATGGATAGTGCTTATGGTGCGCCAAAGCAAGAAATAGAGTTGGAACGTCAGATAGTGCCTGGTATTATTGAGATGTGAAAACAACAGATACACCACCGATATTGAGACCAAATGCGCTAACGGCCTTTCGGGTGTTGTATGACATTCCAGAGGGAACGTGGTTGATTGTGAACATGGGTGGCCGTGGGGGTGCTAAAAGTTATGAAACGTCTAAGTTTGCTACTATCATGGCGGTACAGTTGCAAAAGCGTGTAGCGATATTGAGAGACCAGCAAAGTACGATTGACCAGTCTATATTGAACGAAATAAAGCTACGGTTTAATGACTTGAATGAAAAAAGCGGGGGCTTTTATGGGCGTTATTTTGAGATGCAAGCCCGTGGCCTAAAAGACCTGAGTACGAATACTGACTTAATATTTACCAAAGGCTTTCAGACATCGACGAGCGCACAGAAAGCAGCTTTAAAGTCTATTTCGGACGTGGACATTGCGATAATAGAAGAGTTTGAGGACATTCGAGACGAGCAGAAATTTAATACATTTGCCGATAGTGTCCGTAAAGAGGGGTCCGTGATAGTCGTAAACTTGAACACGCCCGAGAAAGGGCATTGGTTTATCAAGCGTTTTTTTACGCTGGACGAAACACCCTACAATGGTTATTTCAAAGCCGTTCCAAGAGCCATTAAAGGCGTAGTACATACGTTTTCGACTTTTGAAGACAACCCATTTTTACCGACAAAAATTATTGAAAAATACAGGGCTTACGGTGATAAAAGTAGCGAACTATACGACATTGATTATTATTGTTCGGCTATATTAGGTTTGGTGAGTGAGGGCAAAAAAGGTCGTATTTTTAGGAATTGGCAACCTGTGAGTTATCAAGATTTTAAGGCTTTGCCATACCTGTCTTTTGCTGGCTTGGACTTTGGGTATAGCAATGACCCTACGGCGGTGATAGAAATAAAAAAGCACAACGATACTATCTGGATTCGTAAGGTATGCTACCAAACAGAACTGTCAGATGCTCAGACGACTCAAATATTAAAGGACAATTTGCCGAGGGCTTGCCCTGTGTATGCCGATGCGGCAGAGCCTAAGAGTATTGCAAACCTGCAACGGTTGGGGATTAACGTAGTGGCGGCCGTCAAAGGGCCGGATAGTATATTGGCAGGTATAAAAGCAGTCAAAAGTTTAAAAGTGTATTATGTCCCTGACAAAGATTTAGAACATGAATATACTGAATATAGTTGGGCGGCAGATGTGAACAAAAACCCAATAGACCGCCCCGAGGACGATAACAACCACCTGATAGATGCGCTTCGGTACGGGGTTTTTTCAAGAT
>JAYVJH010000666.1:0-2074 GCA_043769455.1 Runella sp.
AAGTCTTAGAACACCCATTGTATTCTAAAGGGCAACATAGAGGCAACAAAGGAAATGAAGGTCAACTACACATCAAACAAAGTAATATTATACAATTTAACCAGTATGAATTGATAGACGACAATATAGGAAAAGCAATAAAAGAAGCCTCAATAAGAAACTAAAACCACTAAAAGCCTCCTTTTGCTATGGCCACAATATGGTATTCTTGAATCAAAGCAGGACTTTCGGGCGAGAGTGTAAACGATATTTTGATATTGGCTTTTTCGCCCTTCAACACAAACGACCCTCGTAGTTGATTTTCTGGTAGTAGTTCATTGGTATTCAATATTTTACCTACACTCTCAAAAATGTTTTTAGCTTCTTTTTGTAAATCGTCAAGTACATAATCTGCAAAGAAATTTTCGGCAAAAATACCTGCCTTTTTGGCATCTTTCCAGTTTGGTAATAGTGCCAATAACTCGGTTTGGCGTTGTTTCAAAATAGCCGAAGCAGGCAACTGCCGAGGTTTGAGATTGGCACCAATAATGAGTGTATCGAGTACTTGCAAATTGACAATCGACATGGGGGCATACGTCAAGTTGGCAAACGACACTACGCCCAGACCATATTCAGGCAACATACGCCAGTTGCTGCCAAAGCCTGGCAAACCACCGCTATGACCTACATAAACTCGTCCGTCAGCATCTTGTAGCCTGTTGAGGCCATAACCATAAGCCGATGTAGTGGCAGATGACCGCCCACTGGGATATTTGAAATTAGAATTAAGGCCAATCAAGTTCCAAGGCTGGTGCATCTCTCTGACCGAACTACGTTTGAGTGGCGGTGTTTCAAGGTCGTTTTTGGGTGGCCATGCGGCCTGATGGAACGCCATATATTTACCAAAATCTTCGATAGACGTTATCAGTCCGCCCATTGCTCCATAAGCACCGTCGTGCAGTAGCGTTTCTTCTTTCCATTGGTCGTCGTGCCAGCGGTAGCCGTGAGCGAGTTGGGCGGCAGGTACTTTTGTGAATTCCCAATAGGTGTTTTTCATGCTTAACGGCCTCAAAATCTGCTCGTTGATATACTGTTGGTACGGCTTGCCCGATACTTTGGTGATGATATAGCCCAAAAGTGTTATGCCCAAATTGCTGTATTCATAAGCCACCCCAGCCACATTTGAGAACGATGGCAACTGCGCTAATTTCAGTAATTCAGCATTTGTATCGGCTAATTGGCGGTCGCCCCAGGGGTTGTCTTCTGGAAAGCCTGCGGCATGAGTCATCAAGTGCCTAATCGTAATTGGTGGCGAGTCGGTCGTTAGTAGTTTGGCTTTTTTCATTTCTGGAATATACTTATCGGCACGGTCGTCCAAATTTAGTTTGCCAGCATCTCGCAACTGCAAAATAGCCATCGTTGTAAAACTCTTACTGATAGACGCAATTCTGAACTGCGACTGAGCCGTGGCATTGGCTTTGTTGGTAATGTCGGTATAGCCCGTGCTATTGGTATGAATCAGTTTGCCGTCCAACAATATACCGTAGGTAGTGGCTGGAAAATGCTTGTCGTTGGCATAGTCTTGATATATTTTGTCAATCGCTGGTAACATTGCTTGCACTTTTTGTAGTCGGTCGGTATCTGTAAAAATGGGTGGTTGGTAAGTGTGGGCTTTAGTCATGGTATCGTAGCGCAAAAGAGCTTCTAAATAATAATAATCGGCATAAATCAACGGTACATCGACCTCAGACTTAGCAGGTTTATTACCGACTGAATGTTTTAAAATAAAATAATTGTTTGTACCAATCGCTGCCTTATAAACAGGGCTTGACAGGCTTTCTAATATTTTGACGGCAGAATTAAAGTAAAATTGGGCATTCTGGCCACCATATTTACTGAGTTCCAATAATCCCGAGGCAGCAATGGCCGCCGCCGAAGCATCTCGCTCTTCGTTTGGAATGTTGGGGGCATTCATGTCCCAATACGGGATTTTGTCGGCAGGTAAGTTGGGGTGGTTCAATACAAAATCGGCAATTTTTCGGGCTTGTTCCAAGTATTTTTGGTCTTTCGTTTCTCGGTACATTGTTACAAACCC
>JAYVJH010000667.1:0-6491 GCA_043769455.1 Runella sp.
CATACTTTATTGACGGCACTCGTAATGACACTATTGGGCAAACCGCCATACAAAGCCACTTGGCGAGCAGGTGCTTGACCTAAGTTGGCCGAAAGTACATTCCCAAAAATGACTTCGTCAATCAATGCAGGTGCTATGTTGGCTATTTTTAGAATGTCTTTGACAACAGCCGCACCCAACTGTGTGGCCGAAAGAGACGATAACGCACCACCAAAACTACCCAGAGGCGTACGCTTGGCTGCGACAATATAAACGTGGTTGTGATTCATGTTGCAATAATAAGCCTTCTCGACCGTTTTGCCAATTATATTTTTAGGACAAACTCACAAAAAATATTTTTGCTTGGTTAAATAAAATGCAAGATATTTACCAAAAAACAAAACCATGAAACCAGAACAAGTTTTTAAAATTGCCAATATCGCCGTCATGCCTGCTTGGTTGTTGATGTTGTTTGCGCCCACGGCTGCCATTACGGCACAGGTCATGAACTCAAATGTATTTTCGTTTGGCTTGGCTTTGTTTTACATTTTTTATGTAATCGCTTCTTTTGGTAAAGTCAAAGCCAATTTTACGACTCTCGACGGTATAGCCAAGCTATTTGCCAACAAAGAAGCACTACTCGCTGGCTGGATTCATTACCTGATATTTGACCTCTTTGTAGGAACTTGGGAATGGCGAGATTCGCTTCAAAATGGCTATTCACATTGGGTTTTAATAGTATGTCTGCCATTTACACTCATGCTCGGGCCTGTTGGCTTGTTGTTATATTTGGGACTAAAAATGTTTGTTTTATAACCGTTATTCAATGTCGTTTAAGTAGTTTTATAAATTTTAATAGAATTATAAATTTAGTTAATCTATTGATATTTAATACTTAATTAACAAATCAGTACATTTGCTTTATCCACCACTTACCCCTTTTTGCCAATGACCAAAATAGACCTACGCTCAGACACCGTAACACAACCTACACCAGCCATGCGAGAAGCCATGTTTGCAGCACCGCTCGGCGACGATGTTTTTGGCGATGACCCCACCATTAACGCCCTCGAAAACAAAACTGCGGCCATGTTTGGTACAGAAGCTGCTTTGTTTTGTAGTTCTGGTACTATGACCAACCAAATCGCTATCAGAGTTCATACTTACCCGGGGTCTGAGGTGATTTGTGATAAACTCTCGCATATTTATCTTTATGAAGGTGGTGGCATTGCGCTCAATTCTCTAAGTTCTGTCAAACTATTGGACGGCGATAAAGGCCGGCTCACTGCCAAACAAGTAGAAGAAGCTATCAATAACCCCAACGACGTGCATGCGGCTGTAACAAGTTTGGTATCGCTCGAAAACACTGTAAACAAAGGCGGAGGTTGTTATTATGACATAGCCGAAATTCAAAAAATCAAAGAAGTATGTACCCAAAACCACTTACCGCTACACTTAGACGGAGCGAGGCTTTTTAATGCCCTTGTCGAAACCAGCGAGTTGCCGTCTCAATATGGGTCTGTTTTTGACTCAATTAGTATATGTCTGTCCAAAGGCTTAGGCTGTCCTGTTGGGTCGTTGTTGTTGGGCAATGAGGCTTTTATTAAGCAAGCCCGTAGAGCCAGAAAAGCAATGGGCGGCGGCTGGCGGCAGGCGGGTATGCTGGCAGCAGCAGGTATTTATGCACTCGACAATCACGTCAATCGCCTCCGAGACGACCACGCTCGCGCCAAAGTCATTGGCCAAATGCTAAGAACTCTCCCCGAAGTCGAATATATTTATCCGATTGATACCAATATTGTTATTTTTCAGTTGCCCAAAACCATTTTAGCTACCGACTACGTTAATATGTTGGCCACCAAAGGTATTTTGGCCGTTACTTTTGGTAAGCACTTGGTGCGGTTTGTAACACACTTAGATTTTGGCGATGAGCAGTTGGCACAGTTTGAGAAAATCATAAAATCAAGCCAATAGTTTTTTGCTAAATCCAACAAATGAACCGTACTTTGTATTAGTCCGAAATTATTTTAAATCAAAAACAAATGACCCGAACCATAGCCGACTTACAAAAAGGTGAGCAAGCCGTTATCAGTAGTTTTACCGATGCTACGCTTTCGTTGCGGTTTCTGGAAATGGGTTGTTTGCCAGGCACTGCCATTACTCTCAATTTTGTAGCACCACTCGGCGACCCGCTGGGTATAAAAATGACAGGCGGTTGCTGCCTCTCTATGCGCCGAGACGAAGCGGCTACGGTCTTGGTAGTAATGGCATAGCACTCTATATCCCAACAAATGAATAGACTTCAAACATATACACCCGATATTATTAAACTTTGTAAAACGCATAATGTTAAAAGTCTATATGCCTTTGGTTCGGTTTTGACAGACACATTTAACAAAGAAAGTGATATTGATCTTATTGTTGATTTTGCAAATATTGAAGTTGAAGACTATGCTGATAATTATTTTGACTTCAAGTTTTCTCTGCAAGATATACTAAAAAGACCCATAGATTTATTGGAGGAAAAGGCTATAAAGAATCCATACTTCAGGCAGTCTATTAACCAACAAAGACAACTTGTTTATGGACAATGATATTAAAACGTGGCTTTACGATATTTTGAATGCTATTATGGAAATTGAAAGTTTCTTTGATGACAGTACAAAGGAATTTGCAAAATATCAAAATGACCTAAAAACTAAGCGAGCCGTTGAACGAAATATAGAAATAATTGGCGAAGCACTGAATCGAATTTTAAAACGTGATGAAACAATTATAATATCAAATTCCAGAAAAATAGTGGACACTCGAAACAGAATTATACACGGTTATGATACTGTTTCTGATGATGTAATTTGGGGAATTGTAATTCGGCACATTCCAGTTTTGCAAACAGAAATTCAAATATTATTGGGCGAATAAAAAAACTCTACACACAACATTGGGGCGGTTGGCTGTTCCGATTCGATGTATTTCCAAACCAGACGAACCTAAACCAAAAAAATGAAGTATAAAAATATAAGAGAAGAAGAACTAAAAAATAAGGTTGGTACACACTGGTTTAATGCTTTTGACACAACCGAAATTTTAGGAAACATAGATTTTACCGTTTTTCCAAAGCAAGAGAGCCTGTTTGGAAGAATACCCCTACTTTGGGCAGAAGCCAAAACTGGCGACTTTGACCTGACAACGATGTTTGTGCAGTTGGTACTTACAATAGGCAAAGCCCGCACTTTTGACAAAACCCTGCCGCCCGCTTTTATTGGAGCGTTTGACTTCCGAAAAATCGCTTTCGTGCCGTACATAAGTATTCAAGATATTTTTTACTTGAACGATTTTAACTGGAACGTAACGCCGTCAAACCACGATACCAAAGAATTTAAACTCATAAAAGACAGAATTGAAGCAACCCTACAATCAAATTCTTATGTTTATGATTATCAAACGGACGAGGCGGACTTAAAAACGTTTATTGCCAACAACATTGCAAAAGCCACCGAAACAAGCAAAATAAAGATTGACAAAAATAACTTTATACCCATTTATTTGCGTTGGCTCGACATCATTAAGCCCAACATTGACGTAAACTGGGACGACCTCAAAAAAGCCAATATCTTAGACAGTGATTTTTATTTGGCCGACCTTTTTGTGGACGACAAAGACACCAATAAAATCGACGACGATAGCTCGATAAGAGATAGCTTGTTTGTGGTTTTTAATAATCAAGGATATAAAATTGCAAAAGAAAACATCAAGCAAATGTTTGATGCGGCCATCAATCTTAAAAACAAAGAAACCTACCAGCAATTTTGGAAACGCTATAAACGCCCACCATTAACAGAGTTTCAAGATTATATCATCGAACGCCGAGATTTATTGGTGCCGCAAGATATACGAGAACGAAAAGGGGCTTTTTTTACACCTCGCATTTGGGTAGATTTATCGCAAAAATATTTGGCAGATTATTTGGGCGAAAACTGGCAAGAAGACTATTATGTTTGGGACTGTGCCGCTGGCACGGGCAACCTATTGGCTGGGCTTACTAACAAATACAACTTATGGGCAAGCACGCTCGACCAAGCCGACGTAAAAGTAATGCACGAGCGCATAGAACACGGTGCTAACTTGCTGGAAAACCACGTTTTTCAGTTTGATTTCTTGAACGATGATTTTAGTAAACTGCCACAAGGTTTGCAGGATATTATCAATGATGAAAACAAACGTAAAAAGTTAGTGGTTTACATCAATCCGCCGTATGCGGAGGCGACTTCTGCAAAAACTGTTAGAGGAACAAGTGAAAATAAAAGTGGCGTAACCAGCGAGTTTAAAATAAAGAAGTACTTCAATCCTAAAATAGGGAATGCCACCAATGAAATATTTGCTTTGTTTATGGCAAATATTTATGAAAAAATACCCGGTTGTTCCTTAGCCCAGTTTTCTACGCCTAAATTTGTAAACGGTTCTAATTTCAAGAAATTCAAAGACTATTTTTTGGCAAAATATATAAGTGGTTTTGTAGTACCTGCCGACACTTTTGATAATGTAAAAGGGGCGTTTCCTATTGGTTTTACGATTTGGAACACCGCAAAAAAAGCAAAAATAAATATAATTGCTACTGATATTTTTGACAAAAAAGGCAAATTTACAGGTACTAAAAACTTTTATGGCGAATTACCAAACAGTATCAACAGGTGGATAAAACAATTTGATAAAGCAAATGGAATAAGTTTGGGCTTTATGGAAAATCCAGCACCTGATTTTCAAAACAATAAATTTTTGTCTTTTACGAATTTGAAAGGCACTCGGCACGTCAATTATTATGGTTTTACCAAAAAAAATATCATTCATGGTTGTATCTATTTTTCTATTCGCAACTGCATAGAAGCCGATTGGCTGAACGACCGAGATCAATTTCTATATCCAAATGATGGTTGGCAAACTGATGTAGAATTTCAGAATGATTGTTTGGCTTTTACACTTTTCAACAGTCAAAATAGAATTTCTGCAACAGATGGTATCAACTACTGGATTCCATTTACCGAGCAAGAAGTAAATGCCAAAGAAAAATTTGAAAGTAATTTTATGACCCATTTTATCAATGGTAAGCTCAAGTCGGAGGAAAAATCGCATCTATTTGACAATGAAAAAGAGCGTACGACTCCCCTTATTTTTTCGGACGAAGCGACGGCAGTATTTGATGCAGGGCGTGAGTTATGGAAATATTACCATCCTCAAAATGACAATAATGTAAACGCCAGTTTTTATGACATCAGAGAATACTTTCAGGGCCGAAACACCACCACAGGCCGAATGAACAACAAAAGCACTGACGAAAAATACACAACACTAATTGCCGACTTACGAGAAAAGCTAAATACGCTGGCCGACAAAATAAAACCAAAAATATACGAATACCAATTTTTGAAAGCCTAACAACAACACGACTACTTAAAAACTAAGACTTGAAAGCTCTCCCCACAATAGCACTCATCGGAAACCCCAACAGCGGCAAGTCGTCATTGTTTAATCAACTGACAGGTTTGCGGCAAAAAGTAGGTAATTTTTCGGGCGTAACGGTCGAAAAACATTCGGGGGTTTTGGAACTAAGTGATAAAACGAAGGCAACGCTCATTGACTTCCCAGGGGCTTACAGCCTTTATGCCAAGTCGCTTGACGAGCGTGCGATGGTGGACGTACTGGCCAATGCTGCTAATGAAGATTACCCCGATGTGGTGGTGCTGGTGGCCGATGCCGCCAATCTCAAACGCAGTTTGTTGCTCTACACCGAAGTCAGCGATTTGGGTTTGCCTGTCGTTATTGCCCTCAATATGCTTGATGTAGCCGAGCGTACCAACCAGCAAATCAATGCAGTAAAATTGGCCATGAAAGCCGGGGCTTCGGTCGTCAAAATCAATGCCCGTACAGGTGGCGGCCAGCCACTTTTGATGCAAGCCATCGAACAAATACTCCAAAATAAGCCAGAGCCGAAGGTCAGTTATTTTGATGCAGCTACGCTTGTTCCTGATTTAATAGACGAAGTAAAAATACAATATACGCTCACTAACAACCACTTAGCGTTACATTATTTACAACAACATGATAGTTTTTCGTTTTTGTCGGTCGAAAAACAAACTAAATTAGATGCGCTGATTGACAAATACGATTTTAAAGAAATAGATTTTCAGATTCAGGAAACCATCAATCGGCATGGCATCATTGACGGGCTTTTGGCTGGCGTAATAACCAATACTGCAGCCATCGATACCCCTATTTGGACACAACGCTTAGACAAAACACTGCTACACCCCGTTGGTGGCTATATGGTATTTGTGCTGGTGTTGCTGGCTATTTTTCAGGCTGTTTTTGGTTTGGCACAATACCCAATGGACTGGATTGATGGCGGTGTGGCGGCACTCAACTCGTGGCTTACCCAAACATTGCCCCAAAGCCAACTCACCAAACTACTGACCGAAGGGTTGATTTCGGGCATAGGCGGTATCGTGATTTTTATT
>JAYVJH010000668.1:0-1809 GCA_043769455.1 Runella sp.
GGAGGTTTTCGACCAAAACCATTTTGAAAGTTGCCAACAAAAAATTAGGCAGAAAAAGTGGATTTCATCTCAAATTGAGCGAATTACTGACTTATTTACTCTCAGTAAAGCCCACGCCCACGCTGTTCAGGCTGATGCAGGGATTTCCCAAAAAATGGCTCAGATAGAAATCGAAGTCTATGGCAATGCTATTTGCCCCGACGTAGCGCAGCTCGTTTTTGAACTAATAAAAATACACAACCAATGGAAACCACAGAAGAAAGTTTGATTGATTTATTATATTTTTCGATAGCCGCCCACGGTTTTTCGCTGTATTTGACTGAAAAAATAGAATCTAAACACAAAAAAGTTTTTAAGCACAAGGTCAAACAAACTGGCAAAGCGTATATCAAAGAATTAGAAAAATCGGTAAATATGATTTGGCAAGAGCCACGAGGCGACAATGATTTAGAAAATAGCTACCAACAAGCAACCTCTTATTTGTTGGTCGAGAATCTCTTGAAAATATCAATGAATGCCGCCAGAATATTATCGAGTGAAGACAGAACGAGTTTTGAAAACGAACACGTTGAACTGTTGAAAAAATATAATTTAGCAATAAGAATTTAATAAAGTAACAAATATGGGTTAATTTTGTGCATGACAAAATACAATCAAGACATTGAGAACAACCTCCTTCTCTATTACTCGCATTTCCCGCCTTTGTTGGTGTTATCACCAACAAACGACCCTTGGATAAGTGAAAGTTTTATTACTTACTACCAACTTTGAAATGAAGGCAAATATATCCCATTCGTCAATTTCTGGCAATACAAAGAAACTGAAAAAGAGTTGAGAGGGTTGGATAATAAGCTAAAATCAGCTTTTGAACGAAGTGGGTACATTGTTAATTACTCAGGTAACAGTTCCTCAAATACAATTCATTATTATCAAATTTATCCAGACTTTATCGATTCAGAATACGAAAGTTTTGAATATGTCAAAGAAAACTGGTCTATCGAAGAGATGTTAGATTTGTTGTTACCTGCCATAACGTAGTCGTTGCTAATTATGACAGATAACAACTGTCATACCAATCACTACACCCAACACACCAACAGCCCACGTGATGTATTTAGCACGGCGTTTTTGTGATGTTAGTGCAGATGATAGATTTATATTTTGGTCGGTCAAAACACCAATTAACCTACTTTGCTCATTGGTTTTGAGTCTCAACAAAGCTACTTTAATGTCCGATTGTCGCTTGACATTTTCCAAATATTGAACATAAACCCGCCCTGCCTGTACTTCGGTTTTAGTCAGGCACGTGTCGCCTTGCATCTGGCCAAAAGCCAAATTAACGCAAAAAGTGAGGCTTATTAGGCTTATTAATCGGTATGTCGTTTTGTGTCGCATTGAGTACTGAATCTATGTGTTGCAGACAATTTATTTTGCTTTGTATTTGGCAATCCGACAATTTTCTTTGTAAATCAATCACCTCAAAACGTGCCGCCATAAGGTCTTTTTGAGTATTAGTACAGCTATAAACAGTCATGCTTAACACAAAAGTTAAAACTATAATACTGCCTATTGCAATTATTTTGTCTTGCATAATTATTGAATTAACTAAAATACAAATACACCTCTGCCTGTCTTCGTCTTGCCAAGCCAGCCGACTTGCGCCGATTCACAAAAACCCACTTCATAAACTCGGCCTCAATAGATGGGTCGGCTGGATTGGCGTTTACTTTTTGTAACAATGTTGATTTTTTTAAAGCATTTTCGCCCAAATTATAACAAAAATCAACGAGTGCATCAAACTGATTTTGA
>JAYVJH010000669.1:0-2087 GCA_043769455.1 Runella sp.
GTAGCCGATATGTACGAGAACTGGTTTTTGGAGTATGCGTCTTATGTAATATTAGAACGAGCCGTGCCAGCTATCGAAGATGGTCTCAAACCAGTACAACGTCGTATATTGCACGCTCTCAAAGAAATGGACGATGGCCGATTTAACAAAGTTGCCAACGTCATTGGTTCGGCCATGCAATACCACCCACACGGCGATGCGTCAATCAACGATGCTATCGTCAATATGGGTCAGAAAGACTTGCTTTTTGACACTCAGGGCAACTGGGGCGATACTCGTACAGGCGACGGCGCAGCCGCTCCTCGTTACATTGAGGTACGGCTCTCTAAGTTTGCAAACGATGTGGTTTTTAATGACGACACCACTGAGTGGCAACTTAGCTATGATGGTCGCAAACGAGAACCTGTTACGCTGCCCGTTAAGTTTCCTTTGTTGTTGGCCTCGGGTGCAGAGGGTATTGCCGTAGGATTATCGACTAAATTGATGCCTCACAATTTTATAGAACTCATCGAAGCCTCTATTGCCTATCTCAAAGGACAGTCGTTTACAATCGTTCCTGATTTTTTGACGGGAGGTATGGTCGATGTGAGCAATTACAATGACGGGCATCGTGGCGGAAAAATCAGAGTTAGAGCCAAAATTGAAGAGCTCGACAAAAAAACGCTGATTATTAAAGAAATACCGTTTGGTATTACGACAACGTCTGTCAAAGAATCGATAATAAAAGCAAACGATGAAGGTAAAATCAAAATCAGAAAAGTCGAAGACCTCACTGCTCGCAATGTTGAGATAGTAGTACATTTGGCCACAGGAGTTTCGCCAGATATTACAATAGATGCACTTTATGCTTTTACAGATTGTGAAATAAGCATTTCGCCCAATGCCTGTATAATTGTCGATGAAAAACCCAGCTTTACGACTGTTTCCGAAATCTTAAAAACTTGTACCGACCAGACTGTTCATTTACTCAAAACCGAACTGGAAATAAGGCGGTTTGAGATAAAAGAAAAAGTACTGCATAGTTCACTCGAAAAAATATTTATCGAAAACAGAATTTATAGACTAATCGAAGAATGTGAAACTTTTGAGGCCGTAATTCAGACTATTGACCAAGGACTTGAGCCATACAAAGCCGACTTTTATAGGATTATCACGGAAGAAGATATTTTGAGATTGACAGAAATTAGAATCAAGCGAATTTCAAAATTTGACTCTTTTAAGGCCGAAGAAGCCATGAAACGACTACAAGACGAACTGGCCGAAGTCGAAGATAATTTATTGCATTTGGTACGTTATGCAGTTAATTATTACAAAGATTTATTGAAAAGATACGGCAAAGGACGAGAACGAAAAACCGAAATTCGAGAGTTCAATACCATTGCGGCAACGGTCGTAGCGGCTGCCAATCAAAAACTATATGTCAATCGTGAAGAAGGCTTTGTGGGTATTGGTCTCAAAAAAAACGAGTACGTCATGGATTGCTCGGACATTGACGATGTTATCGCTTTTCGTAGAGATGGTAAATATAAAATAGTAAAAGTAGGTGAAAAGACTTTTATGGGCAAAGACATTATCTATGTGGCTGTATTCAAGAAAAACGACGAGCGAAAAGTCTATAACGCCATTTATATAGATGCCAAGTCGGGGGTGAGTTATAGCAAGCGTTTTCAGGTATCGGGCATTACCAGAGACAAAGATTATGATGTTACGCTCGGTACGCCCAAATCCAAGATATTGTATATGTCGGCCAATGAAAACGGTGAGGCCGAAGTAGTTACAATCAATCTGACGGCAAGCTGCACTGCCAAAGTAAAGGTATTTGATTTTGAATTTGCCAAATTGGCCATTAAAAATCGCTCTGCGATGGGTAACGTACTAACCAAGTACCCGATTCGTAAAATTGCTTTTAAAACAGCAGGTGCTTCTACATTGAGTGGTTTAGATCTGTGGTTCGACACAGTGCTGGGTCGCCTCAATCGAGATGAGCGTGGGTTGTTTTTGGGTAATTTTGACAATGGTGACACTATTTTGGTAGTCTATAAAGATGGTCAGTACGAGCTTACAAACTTTGATTTGACAAACCGATA
>JAYVJH010000670.1:0-5154 GCA_043769455.1 Runella sp.
TTATACAAACTGATAGTGGTTGGGCAACCTACAAAGATGAATATGCCCTAAAAAAACGATTGGATTTGCCCATAGAAATTTCAGTATCTGGCTGGTTACAATCTCACGTTTGCGTTTCGGCGGTTGCGGCTAATGTGTTGAGTTTATTGGGCAACGAAACAAAATATAACCAAACTTGTGAGTATTTATTGGCACGATTAGAAACCAATAAATGGGAGTCTTATTGGTGGACAAGCCCAATTTATGCCACGGCTTTTAGTATCATGGCATTGAGTAAAACTGAAAAATACAAACAATACTGCGGTAGCCCAGCCAGTTATTTAATACAGGTACAAAACCAAAATGGTAGCTGGCACAACCCACACGAAAACCAAAGTAATGCGTTTTATACGGCGTTGGCCATAAAAGCCTTGTTGGTTGTTGATGCACAGATATATAAAAATCAAATCGAAAAAGGCATAGCTTGGCTAATTACCAACCAAACCGAAGATGGTAGTTGGCATACAAATCGTATTTTACAAATACCAGCTACGGACGTAACCGACCCTAAAACTGTAGAAAACTGGCGTAATAGCTCTTTTGGTGTAAACTGTATAACTGACGACCACAATAGAGTTTTTACAGCCGTTACCGTTTGGAATTGTTTAGAAGCGTATAAAATGAGAAGGGGCGACAACTCTACTAAGTTATCAGAAACCCCTTAACATTTTAACATACGCCACAAAGGTAATCATTTTCAAACAAAGAAATTCCTGTTTTGTGTATTTGGGGAAGCAAAACGGGTGTATCAATATTTCCTCTTAACATTTTAACATACAAACAAATGCAAAACAAAAATCAAAAAACAACTGAGTTGAGTTCTGCTGAACTCCTCGAAATGTTCCAAGTGGAAGAATTGGACGACCGATTGGAAATGTGCTGGTTCAATTGTTCCGAGAACAACTGCACAATTAATTCTAGCACCACAAATACCACTTGTTGTGGTGACCAAAGTACTGGTAGCCCAAGCGTTGGTGTACCTGTAAATGGTTCATGTGGCCCAGCTAATACAACCCCTGGCACCAAGTAGCCGTAAAGGTATTGGGGTAAATATACTACCCCAATACTTTTTTCGTAGATTCATACCATCGAAACCCAAACTATATGAAACCTTTATTGCTACTTATTTTTGTAATTCCTTTTAACTGTTTCGCTCAAACCCTTAGCGGCTTTGTCAAAGAGAAAGGCAGCAATGAGCAGTTAGCTGGTGCGAGTGTTTTTTGTGTAGAAACCAAAACAGGAGCCAATAGCAACAAATATGGTTTTTATTCGGTGGCCTTACCCCGTGCCAAAGATTCGCTGACTTTTGTGTTTTCGGTGGTGGGCTACGAAGCCCAAACCAAACGAGTTTCATCTAAAAATAAAACTATTTTAGATATTTTACTCGAGCCCAAAACAACTACTTTGAATGAGGTTTTGATTAAGACCAATGAACCAAAAATAAGCCAAACGGCTCGTATGAGTTTTCAGACGGTGTCTATCAAACAAGTACAAGAAATACCAGCACTATTGGGCGAAAAAGACATTATGAAAGTGCTGCAACTGCTGCCAGGTATTCAGAGAGGCAACGACGGCAACGGATTGATATTTGTACGAGGTGGTGCCTCTGACCAAAACTTATTACTTCTCGACGAAGCCCCTGTTTATAATTTGTTTCATGCAGGTGGTTTTTTTTCGGTCTTCAATGGCAATGCACTCAAACGATTTGAAATAATGAAAGGCGCATTTCCTGCTCGTTTTGGTGGGAGGTTGTCGTCGGTGATAGAGGTTCAGACCAAAGACGGAAATAAAGAAAAAGTAGAGGGTAGCCTAAATGTAGGCCTACTTTCGTCTAATTTATTGGTAGAAGGGCCCATTCAGAAAAATAAATCATCGTTTTTGTTTTCGGGACGAATGAGTTATTGGGATAAATTGTATGATATAATCAGACCCAAAAAAGACGATAGAATATTGTTTGGACTCTACGACTATATCGCCAAGCTACACTTTGAACTTAGCCCCAAAGACAAGCTATACATCAGCAATTATTTTGGACGAGACAATTTTACATGGACACAGGGCGAGGGCAAACGGATTCCAGAAAATGCCGATTATTATTTCAACAATCTTGACTTTGGCTTGAACTGGGGCAACAATACGGCCACAGCCCGCTGGAATCGGGTTTTTTCTCAAAAACTATTTGCCAATACCTCACTTATTTTTTCACAATACGACTTTCGATATCACAACAATACCACTACGGTAAACCTAAAATCAAAAGCCGAAATCACCGATTCGAGTAGCTATCAAGCGCAAATCAGAGACGTTGGCCTCAAAACTGACTTCGATTTTTTTGTCAATGCCCAACATCACCTACAATTTGGCGGAGGCTATACGGAGCACCGCTTTTTGCCTGAAAAAATCAAGCTATACAAATCTTACAACAACTACCGAAAAGATACTTCGACTGTCATAATGGCGCAAGAATACAATGCCTACATCGAAGACCAATTTAAACCCAACGAACAATTATTTATAAATGCTGGCTTGCGTTGGGCGGGCTTTGGGGTGCAAGACAAACTGTATTCGTACCTTGAGCCTCGGCTCAGTTTTGCGTACTTATTTCCTAATAGCTGGACACTCAAAGGCGGCTATGCCCGCATGACACAGTTTGCACACTTGGCCTCTAATAGTGGCGTTGGTTTTCCGTTTGATGTCTGGATACCGTCCACGGCACGCATCAAGCCACAACAGGCCGACCAGATTTCAGTGGGATTGGTCAAAGACATTGCCAACCGAAACATAGAAATTTCGATTGAAGGCTTCTACAAAAAAATGAACAACATCTTGGCCTTGCGTGAAGGTGCTTCGTTTTTGTCGGGCAATACGCTGGATATATTCGAGTCGAGTTTGTCATCAAAACAAGAAACTTGGGACGAAAAAATGGTGCAGGGCGTAGGCCAAGCGCATGGTATAGAGGCACTTGTGCAAAAAAAGACGGGCAAGCTGACAGGTTGGGTGAGTTATACGTTGTCAAAAGTGCAGAACACTTTTGCAGAGCTAAACAATGGCCGAGCGTTTTATCCTCGCTACGACCGCCGCCATAGTTTGTCATTAGTAGGCATCTATCACCTCAATCCTCGCATCACGGTTTCGGGTACTTGGTCGTTGGCTTCGGGGCAACGCCTCACCGTACCAGCCAGCAATTTTGGGGCTGTCAATAGTTCGGTTTGGTACAACGTAAACAGTACATTTGCATACCAGACCTACGAATATACAGCATATAGCAACTTTAAAACGCCAGCTTATCATCGGTTAGACTTGACCGTTCAATTCAAGAAAAATAAAAAGAACAACAAGGCTAGAACGTGGGAGGTGGGTGTTTTTAATGTCTATAACCGCCTGAACCCTTTTTACTATACTTTTTCAGAAACCAAACCTACACAGTTTCAAAAAGTGAGCTTTTTCCCTGTCATCGGCTCTGTTTCATATAATTTTAAATTTTAAGAGAATGAAAAAGACACTCATTTATGTCGTACTCTTTTTAGCCGTCAGTGGCTGTGTTCAAACAGTTGATTTTCCTGTTGTTTTCGATAAAAAATTGGTCGTACATGGGTTTATTAGTCCGCAAAACTATGTTTTGAGCGATAGCATTATGGTTTCGGTCGGTACGAACAACCCTATTATTGGGTCGCAGTTCAAGCCCGAAATCACCAATGCCATTGTGTCCCTAACGAGTGCTACCCAAAGTGTAACCTTGCCTTTGTTATCAAGAAGCGTTTTGGACGTAGCCAACCAAGTACGCCGCTACGGCATTGCCCGTAATCAGTTTTTAATAAAAGCAAGTGAAAGCTACACGCTATCGGCCAAAACGCCCGATGGTTTGCAGGCGCAAGGTACTTGTAAAATACCACTCAATGCGATTCCAGAAAGCGATATAAAAATAAATATATTGGAAAAAAGCAAAGACAAAATACGCTGTCAAATAGACTGGAAAGACATTGCCAACGAAGATAATTTTTATATCTGCTCGGTCATAGTGGCTCTGACAGGTAAGAACGAGCAGAGGCTTTTATCATATTATGACTATACCAACGACAGCGAAGCGATAGATAGAATACAGACAACCAGCGAATTAACATTTAATACTATCGGTATCGACTACGACCTTTCAAAGTCATATATCTACGTGGCAGTAGCCAATATCGAAAAACGCTACTACGACTGGGGTACAAAACAGCTATTTCAGCAACGACAAAACAATTCTAATTTGTTTCCAGAGCCTGTGTTTTTGAATGGCAATTTGGGTGATGGGCTGGGTATTTTTACAGGCTATCATTCTACACTTATTGTTAAACCTTTGTGAAGCGATGGAATTAGACATTGAAAATATCGTGCCGCAGTTATCTGTAAATGCTGCATTTTATCCGTTTGATAAGCAGACGTATGTTGTCCAGCAAACAGCACATGCTCATCAGTTACGTGTCAATCAGGCTACATATCAATTATTGAGTTTGGTTAATGGCGAGCGTACAATAGAAGAAATTACGACAACTTATAATCAGTCGTTACCTATCCCAATTTCTGTAAAAGATGTTTACAATACGCTATTTGAGCAGCTATCAAAGTGGGGTATTATTGAAGACAACAAGCCGATTCAACAACGACAAAAAGATGCTTATTTGATGCTTCGTTTTACGCTATTGCCAGTATCTATTCTAAATAAAGTTACCCCTACACTTGGTTTTTTATTCAACCCTATCCTTTTTTATTGGCTGGCTTCTGCAATGGTTTTGTCTTCTTGCTTTTTGATTCGATATGTATATTCTCATTTAAAGTTCGACACTCCTATATCCCCTGAATTGGCTTTTTGGCTTTATATCATAGCAGGATTAAGTATTTTGTCGCATGAATTAGGCCATGTTTCGGCTTGCAACAAATTTGGTGCAAAACACGGTGAAATAGGTTTTGGGTTTTACTTGTTTATGCCTGTTTGTTATGCCGACGTTACAGATGCCTGGAAATTGCCAGCCGCCAAACGAATCATTATTGACTTTGCAGGGGTCTTTATGGATTTGATTTTTTTACACCTGTGTTTTTTAGGGATTTATTTTTTTAAAATACAAATATTGATGT
>JAYVJH010000671.1:0-13866 GCA_043769455.1 Runella sp.
GGCTTCACCGACATCTACAATCTTATTGGCTCAAAAATTTCTCGAAAAGAAGCCAATGACCTCGTCAATACCCTCAAAGTGTGCGACCCTGCCGTTGGCTCGGGCCACTTTTTGGTGTCGGCACTCAACGAGATTATTGCCATAAAAAGTGAACTGGGTATATTGATGGACGAAAACGGCAAACTACTGCGAGACTATGAAGTGAGCATACTCAACGACGAACTCGTAGTAACCGACATTGACGGCCAGACTTTTGTCTATAACCCCAACAATAAAGAAAGTACACGGGTACAAAAAACACTGTTTCACGAAAAACAAACCATCATCGAAAATTGCCTTTTTGGGGTGGACATTAACCCCAACTCTGTAAAAATATGCCGCCTAAGACTCTGGATAGAACTATTGAAAAATGCGTATTATAGCCCCCCTGCCCCCAGAGAGGGAGCTATAGAGACTCCCCCTCTGGGGGTTGGGGGGCTTCAAACCCTACCCAATATCGACATTAACATCAAATGTGGCAATAGCCTTTTGAGTCGATTTGTACTTGATGCCGACCTTAGCAAAGCCCTGCGTAGCATCAAATATGACGTAGCGGCCTACCGTGGGTTTGTGAACGACTACAAAAACGAAAAAAACCGTGATGCCAAACGTGGCCTAACCAAAATTATTGACAGCATCAAGGCTGATTTTAAGACCGAAATAAACAAAAACGATAAAAAACTACTGGCTCTCAATAAACTAAGTGGCGAACTCTACAACCTCACCGCCCAAACCAGCCTGATGCCGCCTACGCCCAAGGAAGCAAAAACACAGCAGGCCGAACAAGCCCGCCTCGAAACCGACATAAACAAACTGAGCGCACAGATTGACGATATAAAAAACAACACCGTTTATAGAAATGCCTTTGAATGGCGATTTGAGTTTCCAGAAGTACTCAACGATAATGGCAACTTTGTGGGCTTTGATGTGGTGATTGGAAACCCGCCGTATGTTGATTATAGAGAATTGGGAAGCCAACAAACTGACGTATTAAAGCAATACAAAACTTCAGAAAACTCACCTCGCCCTAATCTGTATCAATATTTTATCGAACAGGGATATAATATTTTAAAACAAAGTGGGTATTTATGCTATATCAATCCAAATCAATTTTTATCAATAGATGCTGGTTATGGCATCAGAAAATTTATAGTTGAAAATACAATTATTCAGTTTATAGATGATGTTTCAAACATTAAAGTATTTGATAAAGCCGCTACTTATACTGTTGTGTGGTGTTTTAAAAAAGAAAAAAATGGTAATTATCCCGTCCGAATTAGTAAATGTAATAATCCAGAAGATATCGGAAAAGCATCGTTGACAGTTAGAAAAAATGATATTATTGCTAATGGTAAATACCTAATAATCGCTAACGTAAATCAGCTATTGATTAACAAAATTGAGCGAGAGAAAGTAAAATTAGGTGAGTTGTCTAATATGATTTGGGGAACATCGCAAAGCGGATATGGGCAGAAAAAAATAAAAAAAGATAGTTTTGAACAATTATCCGATTCAGAGAAAGTAGCTTATAGGCCAATTATTCAGACCAGAGACATTAAAAACTATGTCATCGACTGGAAAAGCGAGTACATACCTGCCGAGTTGTTTTCTGCAAATGCAATTAAGCGGTTTGATGAATCTGAAAAAATAGTAGTTGCCCGTATGACACTTCGTTTACAGGCAGCTATTGACTTTGAGAATAGATATGTAGGGAAATCAACAATAATATTTGATGTAGATAAACGACTAAATAAGAGGTACTTACTGGCAATACTTAACTCAAAAGTAATTAATTTTTGGTATAGCAATTATTTTGAAAATACACATTTATCGGGCGGTTATATGCGGTTTGATATTCCATACTTAAAAAAAATTCCCACTCTTATTGCTACCCCCGCCCAGCAGCAGCCAATTATAGATTTGGTAGATGCGGTGTTGGCGGCCAAGCAAGATGGGAAGCCAAGCGACACGCTCGAAACCCAAATAGACGAGCTGGTTTATGAATTGTATGGCATCACAGCCGAGGAGCGGGCGGTGATAGAGGGTTGAGAAATTTTTGTTAGATTTGTAGAAAAAACAGAAATGGTTATGACAACACTTCAATTAGAGATACCATCAGAGAATGATTTGAAATTATTTTTATCGCTCGCACAACGCTTGAGAATTAAAACCAGCACCGTTGATAAAAGCCAGCTATCAAATTACGACACCCTGTCATGGAAACAAGTAGGCGACAGACTCGCAATGGCCGAAAATGAAGATAGTATCTCTTTTTCAGACTTCAAAAACGAATTAGAATCATGGAAGTAGCGTTTGAGGTCGAAATCAAGCCACAGTTTCAAGACAATTTAAAGTCAATTATTGATTTTATTCGCTCAAAGTCTGTTCAAAATTCGGAACGATTCAAGAAAGAAATTATAGAACTGATTTACAAAATAAGTCAATACCCTGAATTTTATCCTGTTCAGCATAAAGTTGCGACCAAGTATGAGTACCGATATGCTATTTTCAAAAAAAGCTATCACGTGTATTTTCGTATTTCTGGGCAAGTAATAACGATTGTCGATATTTTTCATGCAAGGCAAAATCCCTTGAAAATAAAAACGCTTGACAAAATCTAACGTAAGTTTATCGCCATCAATCCTATAAGGTTTCGGACGGTGCGACAAGCTGGTTTATGAATTGTATGGCATCACAGCCGAGGAGCGGGCGGTGATAGAGGGTTGAGAAATTTTTGTTAGATTTGTAGAAAAATAAGAAACGAACATGACAGCTATTACACCAAAATTAAGCCCGATACAGGTTCATTTGTTGCGTTTTTTTAGTGAGCGCAACATTAACGACCAAGAAACGCAAGAGCTGCAACAGCTCATTGCCAATCATTATGCCCAAAAAGCTGACAAACTAATGGAAACGATTTGGCAAGAAAAAGGGTATGACGAAGCCAAAATGTTTGAAATATTGGAGCAAGACCTGTCAAAAAACACCAAATGAAACGCCGAATCATTCTTGACACAAACTGTCTTTTGGTTGTTGTACCCAAGCGTTCACCTTTTCGATGGATTTATGATGAAGTTTTGAATAATGAAATAGAATTGGTCGTTACTACTGAAATATTATTGGAGTATGAAGAACAATTATCGTTTTTTTATTCAACCGAATATGCTGAAAATATCCTTAAAGTGCTGATGAATCTCCCAAATGTCATCAAAATAAATCCCATTACATTCAACTGGTTGCTCATTTATCAAGACCCCGATGATGATAAATTCGTAGATGCATATGTGGCTTCAAACACAGATGTAATTGTTACAAACGACCGACACTACAATATCTTAAAAGCGATTAAATTTCCGATAGTCAATGTTTGTAAGATTGTAGATTTTGTAGTTAATGAGTAATTTTTTTTTAAGTACTTATTCAAAACTAATACGGTATTTTTATTTTGATAACTTGTTGATTAGTAGTTTTTTATTTGGCTTACGATACCGTATTATATACTCACGACTACTTATTTAACCCAAAAACAAAATAAGCCAACCTCAAACGAGGTTGGCTTGTTTATTCACGGACACCAATATAAAATCTTAAAATGGGGATTTGCTCGTAGCCACCCACTCATGTTTTTGTTTGTCATAGACCAGAGTAGAGTCTGGCCACTCAATGTAATGCTTCATTGTCAGTAAATGAGCAACGCTACCCTTTTTGACCATCTCACCAAACAGATAATTGCCCCGCTCTATCACAAGGCTGTCTGACTTAAAGTGAGGAGTACACCACAGTTCTTCATAGTCGGTGGGCAACAGACTCCCTTTATTGAGCCTAAATCTTCCACCTATGCCACGCCTAAAAATTGTACCCGCTGGGCGGCTTATAAAGAAGTAGTGTACAGAGTCTGGCGTAACACTGTACTTAATAAATTTATAGTCTGGCAAACGCTTTGCATATTCGGCTCTAAACTGTGGTTCTAATCTTGTAAGGTTATCGGACCCACGGGCATATTCACTTGTATAAGCAATTATGTTTGTAAGTAGAGAGTCTTGCTTTGACTTAGAAAAATACCTACCTGCGCTTTCTTTGGGTTGGCAAGCGGTAATATAAAGCGAGCAAAGCATAACTTTTGCTGTATAAAGTACCACTTTACTCGCTTTGTTTTTTACTAATAAAACCATTCAGTTATTTACTATAATCTGTTGTCTGTGAGCTAAAATTAGTCCACTTTGCTGTCCAGTCGCTGTCTTTGAAGGCACCAATAAAGTCGGCAGCCTCGAAGCCCGATGGCGACACGCCGCCTTTTTCTAAGCCGTCAGCTCTGCCGTTAGTCAGTGTAAAAGCCGGGCGACCTGCACCCCAGAGTGTTTCGCTGATACCAGTTGTAGTCCAGTCTTCAATAAGTTTATTACCTGCTTGTCCTGCAAACCACTCTGACGGTTTTTTGCCACCAATAAGTTGCAAGGCAACAACAGGCGAGGCTGTGTTTACGTCACGAATTGCAAAACCATTTGGATTGACTTGGCCGACAGTTGCTACACCAAAGCCATTGTTTCCCCAACCTTTAACGGCCGACACTATTACACGATTCAGTACCAGTTCGTTATTTTGGGCATTGGTCAGTGTATTATTTCCATCAATATAAATACCATTTGGATAGCTCGTTATGAGTGTATTGTATATTTTCGCTTTACAGTTGCGGCGCAAGTGTGCGCCATTCTGAAACTGCGGGCTTATACCAGTTGCAGCTACTTGCTTGGGGCCAATAATAGAAAAATTAGAAATAACGGGCGATGTAAAAGGTGTGTTTGATGTACCACCCGTATCGTTGTCTATCTCAAAACCATTTGACCCAGACTGGTCAGCAATGGCCGCACCACGAATACCGATACCATATTGTAATCTTCCACTAAAACCGTTGTCCATATCAAAGTCATCGTCAATGCCACGGTATGCTACTAAGTGTGCGCCATTGGCAGTGCCACCAAACCACTCAAAAGAGTCATCGCCACCATAAGATGCCATACAATAATCTATGACCGTACCGCTACCCAACGACCCAAGTGTAAATGAATTGATTTCTTGATTTGGGTTAATCGGAATACCTGCATATTCAACACGTACATATTTTAGCGAACCTGAATTATCAGCATTGTCTTTGCCACCATGAAAAGCACCATAGCCACCTTCTAATTCGGCTGTGCCGCCTGGTAGGTTATTTGCTGCTTTACCACAAATCACCAAACCACCCCAGTCGCCTGTCTCACGGTCGCCAACAGGTCTTGCAGACGTAAATACGATAGGCGCATCGGCTGTGCCGTTAGCAATAATTTTACTACCACGCTGAATAATCAATGTACCTTTTGATGCACGGTCGCCCATGACAACTGTACCTGCCTCGATGGTCAGAGTACCTGTTTTGGTAATTTGACTACCATCTGCCGACTTGTCTTCGCCCAAACGCACAAAACCATTTAGCAAATATATTTTGTCTTTTGTCCACGAAATATTACCCTCTAATGTACCAGTAATGGTTACAATGGGCTTAGGCTGAACCGCCGAAACGGTAACGACTTGTGTACCAACCGTAGAAGACTGGCCAGCTTGGTCTGTTGTCTGAAACGTAAACACTATCGATGAATTGGCTGGTGCGTTCTCTACCGTGTAGTCTTTTGTATAACTGTCGGTGTTGCCAGTTGTGTATGCTTTTGTGTCCCACTGAACGCCATTTTTTAATACCGTTAATGTACGCAAGCCGCCCGGGGCGTTGAGTGTAGCCGTAATTTTAACGACACTACCTGCCAAGCCAGATACCGCCGCACCTGCCGAAACAGTTGGTGCAGGAAAAACCTCAGCCTCTTTTTTGCAAGCATTAAATACCACCGTTGCCGAAAGCAGAGCCGTGATAGCAATAAATGATTTAAATTGTTTTAACATTTGGGTAAATTGTTTTGGGTTGTTTACTGTTTTTGGGTATTTATTTTATTCTGTAAGAAAACCCCAACTGAACCGTCTGGCCTGGACGGTAGGTTTGGATTAACTGGTCATTCTTGCGGTCAAATTTTTGGTCTTGATTGCCATCTTGTAGCAATACATTGCCCTGGTTCAAAATATCGGTAATGCCCCCTTTCAGAGTCCAACGTGAGCCAACGGCTTTTGAAAACGTTACGTCCAACACACCACGGGGCATTTCGTATATATCTGGGTAGCCATCAAAGCCAACTGCAAATATGCGGCGACCGATTACGTTGTATAGCACATTGATTTGTAGGTCTTTGGCTTGGTCGTTGTAGTTTAAGCCCACATTGACAATATACGGCGACTGGCCTTGAAGTGGGCGGTCGTCCGACTGCCCGACACCGAGCGTTCCCAAATTTACCCTACTAAATATCAGAGCAGCATTAAATAATAAACTGGTCTTCTGAAAAACCGATGCGCCACTCAAACTCGCCAATCCCTTGCGAACTTCGATTTCCATACCCGAGCTTACCGATTGATTGGCATTGGCAAAAGTAAAAGTTTTTGAGCCACCACTACCTGCACCCGGCACTACTATTACCTCCACAGGATTGGTAAAATATTTATAAAAAGCACCTATACTCACTATCTCTGACGGTGTCGGATACCATTCGTAGCGTGCATCGAAGTTGTCTATGTTGGCTGTCTGAATGTTTGGGTTGCCTTTGTAAACAATATTATAATCAAAATCATAAAAAGCAAATGGGGCTAATTCTCTAAACTCTGGTCGATTGAGCGTGCGGCCGTAGGCAAAGCGTACTAATTGTTTTTCAGAAAAATTATAGGTCAAATTGGCCGACGGCAATAACTGATTAACGGGGTATTTTACATCGACAGGTGTGCCGTTCAACTCAGCCGACTTCATAGTTTGTGTGTTGGCTTCGTATCTTAGACCTATGATGGCGTTAAATTTTTTGCTGATTGGTACATTGGCCATGGCGTAGCCCGCCAGTAGTTCGTTCGAGGCATTGTATGAGTCGCTCGGGTTACTTTGCTCGTCAATTCTAATACCAGTCAAATTATTGATGTTTTCAGGCTGAAATAGTTGTGTGATTGTACCACCCAATATTTCGGGGTTTGTACGGCTTGTACGTGTATAGCCGAGGTTTCGAGCTTTGAAGTCTCGGTTTTTCATTTCATAAAAAACCCCAAATTTCAATTCTATATCGCTCAGTTTCTGGGTCAAATTTACGCTACCCGTATAAGCATTTTCGTTCATTTTGGACGAAAAGCGGCCCAAGAAAAACGAGGCTGCTGTACCAGACGGCACAAAAATTGTTTTCTTTCCAGTAGATTCTTCTAAGTCCGAACGGAAACGACGATAGTCGGGCTGGTCTCTGTAAGAATAATTATAGCCCGCCACCCAGTCAATCGCAGTGTTTTTACTATTAAATTGGTGTTTACCAACCAACTGCCCTGTATAAAGTCCACGATATACTTGATCAAAAGAGCCATTATCGAGTGTAACCGCCGACTCGTTGTTGCGACCTGTACGGTTTACATAGCTACCTGTACTGTTTTGGCTAAATAAGTTTTTGAACTCAAATGAATGGTTTTCGTTTATTCTTACTGCCCAGTTAAACAAGCCACCTACTCTGATGTTGCGATTGTTTTGGCTGTCTTGGTAGTTGTAGATAACCGACTCGCTGCCGTTGTCGTTTTCGTTAAAGTCTTTACGGTTAATTTCAAAAACTGTACGAGAGTCGCTATAACTCAAAGATGTGATGTTACCGATGCGAATTTTACCAATATTAAACTTATTGTTTATCGTTAGTCCAATCCGCTGGTCTGGCATTGCTGTTGTGCTATTGGTCGTCCAGTCGTTTTGTAGTGAGCGGCCAGCGAGTTCGAGCTCTGCACCAGAGACACCATTTAGGTTTTTGGGGAATTTAGCTGGTAAATTTTGATGACCATTATTAAAACCCGTCCAATAGTTTGCACCCTGCGATGGCTGTCTTATATTATCAAAGGTAGTACCAACACGGTAACTTGTGCTGTAATCGAGAATAATGCTATTTTGATCAGGAATATTTTTGGTAAATATCTTAACAACACCACCCGCAAAGTCGCCAGACAAATCGGCGGAGGGGCTTTTGAAGATGAGTACTCTATCTATTTGTGAGCTTGAAATAATATCAAACGAAAAGGACTTTACGTCGGGTTCCATTGATGGTGTAAAGGCATTGTGTAGCATCACGTTGTTGTAGCGAGAGTTTAGCCCTCTGATATTGACAAAGCGGTCGCCAACTATTGTTATTCCTGGTACACGCTTCACGACTGCCGCTGCGTCACGGTCGAGTGTACGTGCTATTTGCTGCGACGAAATACCTGTAACAATATTTTGAGAAGCCTTGATTTCAGATATTACCGATATTTCAGTATTGGTTTGTTTGGTGGCCACGATTTTTACTTCTTGGAGGGTAGAGGCTTCATCATCCATATTGGTATTGACTTCGGTAATGTTGTCGGCAACGACGTTTACGTTATCAATTTCTTTTTTTCGGTATGAAACATAAGTCAGTATCAACTTTACTTTACCAACTGGTACTTTTGAAATAGAAAAAAAGCCATTAACGTCTGTGGCTGCGCCTTGTGTTGTGCCTGCAATCATGACCGTGGCACCGATTAAATCTTCACTGTTTTTGGAGTCTTTGATAGTACCTCTGATGGTACCTGTTTGAGCAAAAATTGACAATGAAACGAAAAAAAGTAGGACTGTTGAAATGAATTTGATTTTCATATTGGTGGTATAATTTTATGATACAAAATTATACCACCAATATTATCTTAATGTTAAGTCAATGTTAAGTGTTGGTTACTTTTCCAAAGCGCACATAAAATTTGTACCTTTGCAGTCGTTATTTAATTCCAGTCTATCAAACATAAGTAATTGTGCAAAAAAATATTACATCTGCCTTATTGTCAGTATATTACAAATACGGTTTAGAGCCAATAGTAAGACTTTTACATGCCAACGGCGTTCGGTTATACTCAACAGGTGGTACGCAAACATTCATCGAAAACCTTGGTATTCCAGTAACAGCCGTCGAAAGTCTGACTGGCTACCCGTCTATTTTTGGTGGACGGGTCAAGACCTTACACCCTGCTGTTTTTGGCGGAATTTTGTACAGACGTGATGACGCTGGCGACGTAGCACAAGCTACCGAATTTAATATTCCAGCCATAGATTTAGTAATTGTAGATTTGTACCCTTTTGAAGAAACAGTAGCCTCGGGTGCGACAGACGAAGAAATCATCGAAAAAATAGACATCGGTGGTATATCGCTCATTAGGGCTGGAGCCAAAAACTTTCAAGATTCAATCATAGTGTCGTCAAGGAGTCAATACACTAATATTCTTGAAATATTAACCAAAAAAAACTGCGCCACCGACCTCACCGACCGCCGCCGCTACGCTACCGAAGCCTTTGCCACAACGAGCCATTACGATACAGCTATCAATCAATATTTCAGCCCAGCCCCCAAACCTGCTTCGGCAGACCGTTCGGGGGGGGCTTCGCTTCGTTATGGCGAAAACCCGCATCAGTCTGCCGTTTTTTATGGCGATTTGGACGCTATGTTTGATAAACTACACGGCAAAGAACTGTCTTACAACAACTTAGTCGATGTTGATGCCTGCGTAGGGTTGATTGATGAGTTCAAAGACAACGACCCAACTTATGCCATCATCAAGCATACCAACGCCTGCGGTATAGCCACAGCCAGCACACCCAGAGAGGCATATCTCAACGCCTTGGCTTGCGACTCTGTTTCGGCTTTTGGTGGAGTAGTTATCACAAACGTGAACGTGGACTTAGCCACTGCCGAAGAATTGAACAAACTATTTATGGAAATACTCATAGCACCGAGTTATGACGAAGCCGCATTGGGATTATTGAAATCGAAAAAAAACAGGATATTGCTCGAAAGAAAGCCCGTTGAATTGCCGACCAAAATGGTAAAGACCATACTAAATGGCCTCTTGGAGCAAGACAAAGATATGAGCATAGAAACCGCCGCTCAAATGACAACCGTAACGACCAAAACCCCAACCGAAGCAGAGTTTAGGGCATTGGAGTTTGCGATGAAAGTCTGTAAGCATACCAAATCTAATACCATAATATTGGCCAAAGAAAACCAGCTATTGGCCAGCGGCACAGGCCAAACGTCCCGAGTAGATGCCCTACGTCAGGCCATTGACAAGGCAATGGCTTTTGGGTTTAGTTTAGAGGGTGCAGTGATGGCTTCCGATGCGTTTTTTCCGTTTCCAGATTGTGTCCAGATTGCACACGAGTCAGGCATTACGGCGGTTGTTCAGCCAGGCGGCTCAATCAGAGACAAAGAATCGACCGACTACTGCAACGCCAACGGTGTGGCAATGGTAACAACTGGCATAAGGCACTTTAAGCATTAAAAAAAATCAAGCCATCGAGCCAGCCAAAGCTTATAGTCAGGAGGTTTTCTGTTTATTTATTTCAAATACCCAGCCATTTCGGCCTGCATTCGTTGGGCTTCTTGGCCTGCTTGCTGGGCAAAGTCGTGGCCAGACGAGGCATAAATAACAGACCGACCGACATTGACCAAAAGCCCGCAGTCTGCATTGAGGCCATACCGAGCGACTTCTTTTAAGCTACCTCCCTGCGCCCCAACGCCAGGCACAAGCAAAAAAGCATTGGGGATTATCTGCCTGATTTGAGCCAACATATCGGCTTTGGTTGCACCTACCACATACATCAGTCTGTCGGCATGAGGCCACGTTTGAGAAACCCGAATGACACGCTCAAAAAGCTGCTCATTGTCAATATCGGTCATATTTTGAAAATCAGCAGAGCCTTCGTTAGAGGTCAGGGCGAGTAATATCACCCACTTATTTTCAAATTCTAAAAAAGGCAAAACCGAATCTCGGCCCATATAAGGCGCAACGGTAATGGAGTCAAAATCCAGCCCAGACGATGACTTATCGAAAAACGCCCGAGCGTAGAGCGATGAGGTATTGCCAATATCGCCCCGTTTGGCATCAGCAATCGTAAAACAGTTTTTGGGAATATAGTCTAAGGTACGTTGCAAGCTCTGCCAGCCGTTGAGGCCGAGGGCTTCATAAAAAGCAATATTGGGTTTGTAGGCCACAGCGTAGGGCGCAGTAGCGTCAATGATTTGTTTGTTAAATTCAAAAATAGGATCTTCGGTAGCCAACAAATGAGCGGGAATTTTGCGTAGGTCGGGGTCGAGACCGACACATAAAAAAGACTGTTTTTGCTGAATCTGGGCGATGAGTTCTTGGCGAGTCATGGGGCTTGGATAGTTATTGGGAGCGAAGCTGTCGCTTAGAGTGATGGCTTCGTTAGGTGTGCTGTATCGTTGGTTTTGATTACTGTAAATTGCTGAGTTTGGTAGTCGTATTCCAATTCGTATAAACCCAAATTAGAGTGTGGAAAAATATCCATTTCGACCAATGGACGGCGCAGAAGTGTTGTCAATAAAATACGAATGGCTCTACCGTGCATGGCCACCAAAACCACTTTTTCGTTGGGCCGAGACAGTATCAAGTCAATGATTGGCATCTGACGCTTTTGTACATCTTCGGGGCTTTCGCCGCCGTCGGCCGTCATGTCAGTTTGGCCGTTTTGCCAGCTTTCGGTCAAAAACTTATAATAGTCGCCATCGCTTTTGGCTGGCACAATACCCTCCCTGATGCCCCAGCTTATTTCGTTGAGGCTGGCATGTGCTTCGTGCGGAGTGTTTTTAGTTATAAATTTGGCTACGCTCTGCGTTGTTCGTTGTAGTACCGACGTATAAACTTTATCAAAATTAACGTGCTGATAAGCAGCATAAAACGCCTCGGCTTGGGCATGACCCATTTCATTAAGTGCCGAATCAACGCCACTACCCTGTACGATGCCCTGACGGTTAAAATCAGTTTCGCCGTGTCTGATGAGGTAAATTGTTTTTTTGCTCAAAATGTTTGTATTTGTTATTTCACTACTTTTTTCCAATTTTCAAATATATCCTCAAAAACATCTTGGTAAACAAAATGAGGTGGAGTGGCAGGAATTAAAACGTCTTTTAATCTGTCGCCTTTGGGTTTTCGGCCATACGAAAACTTAAATCGATTGAAAGTGATACAAGCCGAATAATAGATTTTTTCTTGTAACGACATACTTTTTTTGGGAATAAGTACCGAAACATTGCTATTGGGTACAAAGTCAAACGAAGACACGTAACTATATGAATGGCTGCCTTGCCCATCGGTCGAGACATAAATGGTGTTGTCTGGATAAATATGTTTTTCGTCTATCAGTGATTTATCAATATACCCAGCAATGCTGCCAGTGTAGCTTTGAGAAGGTCTGATATACCTAATGTCGTTGTCTGTTTCAGTATCTTCTTTTACTTCTACCTCAGACGATGCCAGTCCGTTCAAAACCTCGAATAGTTCTGCGAGCGGCACTAATTGAGGAAACTGATTACCACCAATAAATTCTGATTTGGTATATTTCAAATCCAAGAGGTCGTTTAGAAGCCTGTATGCCAAATAACTTTGTGTATATTTTTTGAAAACGTCAAAATTGAGTTTATCGTAATCGGCTACCAAATACGTTTCGGCACACCACTCATCGGTAGGTTTTAGTTCTTTTGTAAGGCATATTCCTTGCTTTGTTTCTCGGTTTACATAATCGTTCAACCATTGCTGTTTTTTGTCAGTCCAACTATTATTCAAATCTATTCTACCTCGCCCTTTTGTTTTGACAAAACCATCTTCACGCCAATAGCCCAACCAAGTTTTTTTGCCTTTTGGGTGCGGGATATGCGCTGTAATGACAAACAAACACGTAACGACACTTACTTTTGAATTATGAAACAAGTCTTCGGGCATTGACATAATGGCCTCTAATGTATGATTTTCTAAAATTTTCTTTTTTCGTTCCAATACATCACCTTTTATTGATATGGCACAACTAAGAGGAATGATTGCCATACATTTTCCACCTTTTTGAAGCACATTTATATTATTTAAAACAAAGTCAAGTTCTTCAATATCAGTCTTATTACTCTTATAGGGAGGATTCAAAAAGCCTATATTTGGTTTAAACTTACCTTTGACTTGCTCTGATAGTTCAAAACAATCGCCCAATAACACATTTGCCTTCCCATCGCCATGAATAACCATATTGGACACTCCGAGCGCATATATATCGTCTTGATATTCAATACCAATCAACTGATTTTGCTTGATATTTTTTATTTTTTCAGTATTGCCTTTGGCATCTTTAATCATCGTTTTCATGGCACTAATCAAAAAGCCGCCTGTTCCACAACAATTATCAAAAACGATGCTGTCGCTATCTACATTAACTATTTCGGCAAAAAACTCTGTAATGTGAGGCGGTGTCAGTACGATTCCCAAACCTTTATCGCTATTGGCATATCTCAAAAACTCAATATAAAACTGCCCGAGTGTATCGAAATACCGATGCGTTCTCATAAAAGTATTGACATTGATTTCAATACTTTTGATGAGTTCGATAAAAAAATCTTTATCGGTTGTGAGGGTCGTATTAGTAAGTATAAAAGAGAATGCCTGCCGTAAATTGCCGATTTTATCGGTAGGTAAGTTAGCATTTGTAAACTCGTCTGCTATTGTTGCCAATAGATTTTTGGCAAGTTGCTCTGGTTTTTTGTGAGACGTAAAACTGGTTTTGAAGGCTTCGTTTTGTAACGCAATCAAAACACCACTAATCAACAAACTTCTTTGTGCTTCTTTGATTTTTTTGGTGTGCAGCAGCTCATTCAAATCTTTGGTGTATTCTAATAATTTATT
>JAYVJH010000672.1:0-5245 GCA_043769455.1 Runella sp.
GTAAACGCTCTGGCTCGCTGATTGAAACTTGTTTTTTCATAATGCAAATTTGTATTATTTTAATATAAATTTCCAAATTGTTTTGTCATTCTCTATAAATTCTTTAAACAATGAAAACTACTATTCTCGTCTTATTGATGGCTTTGGTTTCGATTAAAGCTATTTGCCAAAGTGAATTCAAAGGCCAGTCATTTGCCACTTCCAAAAAGAATGATGACCAATTGAAGAAAAATTTTACCGCCTACACTACCTACGAACTGAACATTGCTGAAATTAAAGCCCACATTCGACAAAACCGAAGTGGAAAAGTAAACAAGAGCAAACCAGTTGAGTTTTATATCTGGTTGGACAATGAAAAATTGAAGTTTAGTGTTTTTGAAAACAACATTTTTGACGATAATTACTTTTACCTTGAGAACGGGCAAAAAAAATACGAAAACAAGAAAGATTTGAACACTTTTGCAGGTTTTGTAGGAGACGACTCTAAGAACGTTCTACGGATATTTATTTCGGACAAACGATTGTCTGGAAACTTTACCTACAAAGATGTTGATTATGTAATAGGACATTTGGCCGACTATGGTATTATCGAAAAAGGCAATCCCAACAAATCTGAGATAATCATAGCCAAAGCAGCAGACGAAAAATCATTTTTGTCTGGTATGAAGTGTGGCACACTTACAAAAACCACAAAAGTAAATGGCCGAGTGGCTGCTTGTGACTCTTTTACCTGTAAATATTTCAAGTTAGCCATCTCCACAGATTGGGAATTTGTTAGTTTGATAACGCAACTAAAAAATGCGCCTATCAACATTACCTCCGTAACTAATCCCCGAGATGTACTGATTGACATGGTAAATAGATTAGACTTAATATATTTTCGAGATTTGGGACTAAGAATAAAGCTAATAGCTACCGATACACCTACTTCTTCTAACGACCCGTATATCTCTATATCCACCGAAGGCAATACCATTATGCAAGAATTTCAACAAAAATCGCCCATAAATATAGGAAATACTCAGTATGATATTCACCATTTTATAACTGGTAGAAGAATGGGAGTTTATAGCAATCCACCACAATGGCAATATGGCCAATCTACACAAAGAGCTTTTGGTACTTCTGATGGATCAGCTACATCAATAAGCGCATCGTCAAAATATCCAGATTATTATGATGTAGGTGACCCACGAAGAAATGAAATTGTACCACTGAGTTACACCGATTGCTACTTGATTATGGGACATGAAATGGGCCACGTAATGGGGGCAAGCCACCCTACTAACTGTAGCCCCAAAACAGTTATGTGTGAAGGGGAAGGTAAGAATGCTAATTTTGCTACCGTTTCAAAAGACGAAATTAACTGTTATTTGGCCGGGAAAATAAGTTTTTTGAATACAAGAAATGTAACCAATAACAATGGCTATTCTAATTTTATGACCTTGCAACTCAACGGGGTCAATACAACCACGCCGATGTATATCAACGGCGGCCAAAAAGTACTGACAATCAAAGATGCCTATCCGTTTGTGTTGCTTCCTGTTACTACTTTTACGGCCAACGACTCCCGACCTTACTTTTTCTACAAAACAAATACCGCTGCCAAGTTTCAAATCAACTCTGCCCCAAACTTTACGATGTCGGTCAGTGCCGCAGACCAATGCAATACTTATTACAGCAATGTGTTTTTTGTCTATTCGCCATCAGGGCTACGCCTTGCTACCAATGCCTATCCGAACCCTACTGAGGGCGGTGATTTGATTGTAGAAGACGTTGTTGTAGAGGGCGATGCCAACAACGAAGATGTATCAATAGAGAGCATCGAAATTTATAGTAAAGAGGGCGAGTTGCTCAAAAATATCAGCGTAATGCCTCATTTGCGAAAGGTAATGATTGATACAAAACAAATAAAAGCAGGACATTATTTGGTAAAAGTAAAGCGGACAGATGGCACTACGGAAACCAAACAAATCAACATAATACACTAAGGCCATGAAAACTTACGGATACGTATTTTTGTTGTTTACTTTGTTTTGTTGTAAAAAACCAGATGAGACTATTATCGAAGTAGTAGTAGTAAAGCCGTTGATTTTTGAAAATTTAGCTACTTGTAAATGCGATACAACGCCGAATGGTGAATTTAGAGGTGTTTGTAAAAGTTATCTATCGGATACTTTTGTTCTCAAAAATGTAACTGGTATGATAGACTATACAAGTATTCGTTCTATAAGACCCGATTACCCTATGATTGGAGACTATATAGTTGACGAAAGCCGTTTTCCAATTTGGAAAGATTATACAACAACTTTATTACCTTGTAATATTCCTGATGAAATATTGAAACTTCCTACTGGCGTAAAGGTTAAATTTGATTGTAGATTGTTATATATGCCACCCTACCCAAAAGGCATGATAGTGGACTATGCAGGTTATCCTGTTGAATTGCTTAGGATAGAGGTGGTGAAGTAGAAAATTTGAGGATTGGTATTGCTTAAATAAGTTTGGGTAATACCAATCCCCAGAAAACTTCAACCCTCAACCTTAGTCCAAACAGCCCCAGCCGCCGACGATTTGAGAACTGCATCAATAAACGTCATACCCCGAATACCCTCCTCAATACCTGGGAAGTCGTACAAGTCGGCATCAGCTGTGTTGGTGTATGCACCTTCTTGGCCAAGGCCGCCCACGGCTACGCTTGTAGCTGCACCCCCACCCCAGCGGGCTTTGACGGCCTTGGCAAAATTGCGATAAATATTGCCAAAAGTTTCGATATAGCCTTCGGGGTGGCCAGCGGGCTGGCGTGTGTGTGCGGTGGCTGCCGCCGAGAGGTTGCCTACGCCTGTTCTATAAATTTGTGAGCCTGTGTCTTGGTTGGTGAGTACGAGCGTGTTGGGTTCCATTTGTCTCCATTTGAGGCCACCTTTTTCTCCATAAATCCTGATGTTAAGGTCGTTTTCTTCGCCATGACAAATCTGACTGTTGTGCAATATACCTTTTGCGCCATTGTCAAACCGTAGCAACATATTGGCATCGTCATCGAGGCGGCGGCCTGCTACAAATATCGTCAAGTCAGCACAAATTTCAGTTATTTTCAGCCCTGTTATATATTCGGCCAAGTTTTCGGCATGCGTACCAATGTCTCCCACTCCACCAGCCGCACCACTTTTTTCGGGGTCAGTGCGCCAGCCAGCTTGCTTTTGGCCTGTGGCTTCGAGTAGTTCATAGAGCCAGCCTTGGGGGTATTCGACTATCACCTTTCTGATTTTACCAATCACGCCATCTCGTATCATTTGCCGAGCCTGTTTTACCATCGGGTAGCCTGTGTAGTTGTGCGTGAGGCAATATATCTGGCCTGTTCGGTCAATAATCTGTTTGAGCGCTTTGGCTTCGGCAGTATTAAAGGTGGCGGGTTTGTCGCATACTACATGAAAGCCATTTTCGAGTGCCATCTTGGCAGGTGCAAAGTGGGCGTGGTTGGGCGTAACGATAGTAACAAAGTCCATACGTTTGTTGTCGGGTAGGGCTTTTTCGGCCAAAATCATCTCTTCATAAGACGCATATACTCTGTCATCAGGCAAATATAATGCTTCGCCTGTGGCCTTAGACTTATCGGCATTGCTACTAAACGCCCCACAGACCAATTCTATTTCGCCATCTAAGGCTGCCCCACGGCGATGTACTGCCCCAATAAAAGCATCGAGACTGCCGCCTATCATTCCCATTCGTAGTTTTCTTGACATGGTTTTTTATATATTTGATGTATAATGTATGATATCAGATGTTGGAATTTATTGATTTTCTAATACTTAAAATCCAAAGTCCTACGTCTAACGTCTTTTTCTACAAAGTAGAAAAAATGCTTTTTCTCACTGATATAGTAGGTAAAAAAAATAAAAAACTATCTTTGATATTCAATTCACAAACCTAAAACCCTTTTATAATTATGGTCAATCAAAACAGACTTTTCTTGGCGAGCTGCTTCGCACTCATCACCACTGCCTTTTCGTTTAGTATCAGAGCAGGTATTTTGTCGCAGTTAGGCATAGAATTTAATCTTTCAGCCGAGCAATTAGGTTTTATCAATTCCATGTGGTTTGTAGGCTTCCCGATTGCGATGATTGCTGGCGGTTTGGTTTATCATACAGTTGGGCCTAAAACTATCATGCAAGTTGCCTTTGTGTGCCACGCTATTGGTATTTTGCTTACCATTTACTCGGGTGGTTACACGGGTCTAATGCTTTCAACGTTTTTGATTGGTATAGGCAATGGTTGCACCGAAGCGGCTTGCAATCCTATGATTGCCGATGCTTACTCAGGCAATATGATGAGCAAAATGCTCAATCGTTTTCATATGTGGTTTCCCGGTGGTATTGTAGTAGGTAGTTTGTTGTCTAAGTTTATGACCGATGCCAATACGGGCTGGCAGCCACAAATTTGGCTTATTTTAATCCCGACCATCGTTTATGCGTATTTGTTTTGGGGGCAGGAGTTTCCAAAGCCAAAAACCGAGGGTGTAAAATCAATTGAAGAAAACATCAAAGCGATGTTCACTCCACTTTATGTTTTTATGTTTTGCTGTATGGCACTTACGGCTATTTCAGAGTTTGGCCCCCAGCAATGGACGGGCTTGATTATGAGCAAGTCTGGTGCAAGCCCCATGATTATATTGGCATTGGTAACGGGCTTGATGGCCGTTATTAGGTATTTTGCAGGGCCAATCATCGAAAAGTTTGACCAAACAGGCGTACTTTTAGGCTCGGCTGTTTTGGCTACTATTGGTATTTATTTGTTCAGTACCCAAACGGGAAGCATGGTTTATGTGGCGGCTGTTTTCTTTGCAATGGGCGTGGCGTTGTTTTGGCCAAACATGGTTGGTTTTATTGCCGAAAAAGTACCTTTGAGTGGCGCACTTGGTATGTCAATAATTGGTGGCGTGGGTATGTTTTCAACGGCCATTTTTCAGCCAATTATTGGCGGCTGGATAGACTCTGAGCGTGTTGCCCAAGCTGCCAAAGGACTCACTGGCGATGCCATGGAACTCGCCGCTGGCCAAGCCACACTCGACAATATCGCCGTTTTTCCAGCAGTTTTGGTTGTAGCCTTCACGGTGCTGTATGTCTGGATGAAGAACAGAAAAGTAGCTTAGATAGGTTTTGATGTTAATTGATTTGACAACTTTGAGAAAGTTGTCAAATCAATTAACATCAAAATTTTTAAGTTTTTCGCTTTTGTTATATACTTT
>JAYVJH010000673.1:0-3896 GCA_043769455.1 Runella sp.
TGAACAGGCCGATTTGCAAGCCGCCATTCCTGCTATTGTGTTTGGGGCGGTAGGTACGGCAGGCCAACGCTGCACAACAACCCGCCGACTGATTGTGCATGAGGATATTTACGAAGATGTAAAAAATACACTCAAAAAAGCATACAGTCAATTAAAAATCGGAAATCCACTCGATGCCAGTAATCACGTTGGGCCGCTAATTGACACCTTGGCAGTCGATGGCTATTTGTCGGCAGTGGCCGAAGTTCGGAAACTCAACGGGCATTTTGTAGTAGAACCAGAAGTCTTGTCTGGTGCTGGCTTTGAGTCTGGTTGTTATGTGCAGCCTTGTATAGCCGAAGTACAAAACCATTGGCCAATAGTACAGCATGAAACTTTTGCACCAATATTATATCTAATCAAATACAAAACATTAAGCGAAGCCATAGCCTTACAAAATGGCGTTCCACAGGGCTTATCGTCTGCTATTTTTACTCTGAATATGCGTGAGGCCGAGCAATTTTTGTCAGTATCTGGTTCAGACTGTGGTATTGCCAACGTAAATATTGGTACGTCTGGTGCTGAAATTGGCGGGGCATTTGGTGGCGAAAAAGAAACTGGTGGAGGCCGCGAGTCTGGCTCAGATGCTTGGAAAAACTACATGCGCCGACAAACCAATACCATCAATTACGGCACTACATCGCCGCTGGCACAAGGTATAAAATTTGATTTTTGAATTAGGTTTGACAACTTTTTTGAAAGTTGTCAAACCTAATTCAAAAAGTTTATTCTCCCAATTTCGTTTCAATCAATCCTTCAAGATAGGCTCTAATAGGGTCTATCTTGATTTGGCTGATTACGTCTTCACAGAATGCAAACATCAGCAATGTCATGGCTTGTGCCTTGGGAATACCCCGTGAACGCATATAAAACAGAGCTTCGTCGTTGAGTTTGCCAGTGGTTGTGCCGTGCGAACATTTTACGTCGTCGGCGTATATTTCCAATTGTGGTTTGGTGTTCATCGAAGCCTCGTCCGACAGCACTACATTGCGGCAAGACTGGTAGGCATTTGTTTTTTGAGCATCTTGTCTTACAAAAATCTTACCATTAAAAACTCCCACCGACTTGTCTTTCAAAATCCCTTTGTAGAGTTCGTTGCTATAACAGTTTGGCATGGCATGATCTACAAGTGTATGGTTATCAACGTGTTGAACGCCATTTGGAAAGTATAAGCCATACATATAAGCCTCGCTATGCTCGCCACTAAATACTACGTTGAGGTTGTTTCTCACAAAGCCGCCATTGAGCGTAACGGTCGCTGAATAAAAATGACTATTGGCGGCTTGGCTTACTTGCGTTGTACCAATATGATATGTTTTTTCGGACTCGTTCTGAATTTTATAATGTTGCAGATTGGCATTTTGGCCTACTACTATTTCGGTAACGGTATTGGTAAAACCTGCAAAGTCGCCAACTGTACGGTATGCTTCGGCAATTTTGGCTTCGGCGTTTTGGCCAATTACAATCAAGTTACGGGGCTGTGCGCCTGCATTTTGGGTACGGGCATCGGTAATAAACCTCAAAATAATCGGCTCTGCCACTACTTTGTTATCGGGTACAACAATCACAACACCATCGCTGGCTGTGGCTGTGTTGAGTGCCGTAAATGCTTCGTTTTGCGAGTTGGTATATTTATCAAAATAAGTATTTATCAATTCAGGATTTGACCTAATGGCTTCCGTTAGGCTACTGATTTTGAGATTTTGGTCAGACGACACAATAGCTGACAGTTCTGGCTTATAAATACCATTGACAAAGTACAGAATATTACCTTCTAAGTTTGGAATGTCGAGCGTGTCCACCTCAGTTTGGCCAAAATCAGTTTTTTGACCAAAATCAAAACTTTGTTTGACCAACTCTTTGACGTTGCTATATTTCCATTCTTCGTGTCTGACGGTCGGAAATCCTAATTTATCGAAGTTTTCAAGAGCCGCTTTGCGAGTTTGGTGCAAAACAGCCTTGCTCTCACCGTTGATGAGGGCTTCGTTGGCCCGAAAGTCGGCGATGAGTTTATTTTTTAGGTCTGTATTTTGTGTCAAATCCATTTTATGAACAAATGATAGAATGCGCGAATGATAGAATGTGTGAATAAAAGGATATTAGGAATAGTCGCTAAACTGCCGCTGCTTCTACTTCGGCTTTTATCCAGTCGTAGCCTATTCCGTGGCCTGTGTCTTCACAGGCCGTTGCTGAGGTCTATGGAGACACAGACCTCGGAATAGCTAATTTATGAAAACTTTTAACTTTTGTAAGTTGCGAAGCAAAAGACAAACAAGCCAAAAAATCTTTGCGCTCTAAGTCTGGATAATCTACCAATAGCTCTTCAATCGTCATATCAGATGCCATCAATTCTAACATATTTTCGACAGGGTAGCGTAAACCTCTTATAGTTGGCTTTCCATGACAAATATTTGGATTGATGGTTATTCTTGACAGCAGAGTATCCATTTTTTTATTGTTTGTAGTGTGTTATTTCGCTAAACGGCTGCTGCTTCTACTTCGGCTTTTATCCAGTCGTAGCCTTTTTCTTCGAGTTCAAACGCCAACTCTTTTGTACCCGACTTTACAATACGGCCTTTGTAGAGAACGTGTACGAAATCTGGAACTATATAATCAAGTAGCCGTTGATAGTGAGTTACTACAATCGTAGCCCGCTCTGGCGACCGCAATTTGTTTACACCTTCGGCCACAATACGCAGTGCGTCAATGTCAAGCCCCGAGTCGGTTTCGTCCAAAATCGCAAGTTTGGGTTCGAGTACGGCCATCTGAAATATCTCATTGCGTTTTTTTTCCCCGCCCGAAAAGCCTTCATTCAATGCCCGTTTCATGAGAGAATCGTCCAAATTAACGGTTTTGGCTTTGGCCTTAACGAGTTTCAAAAACTGAGCGGCATCAAGTGGTTCTTCGCCACGGTATTTACGCATTTCGTTCACGGCAGTTTTTAGAAAATTGACGGTCGTAACGCCTGGAATCTCGACAGGATACTGAAACGCCAAAAATACACCTTCGGCAGCACGTGCTTCTGGTGCCAAGTCCAACAAATCTTTACCGTCAAAATCAACAGTACCCTCTGTAACTTCGTAGTCTTCACGACCAGCCAATACCGAGGCCAACGTACTTTTACCAGAGCCATTCGGCCCCATTATTGCGTGAACTTCACCTGCTTTGATTTCGAGATTGATACCGTTTAATATTTGTTTGTCGCCGATTGAAGCGTGTAAATTTGTAATTTTTAACATAAAATCTATTTAAGTGCTAAATTCAAAAAAGGCTTGGCCTTGTTGGGAAGTTCGAGTTTCGTCAGCCGATGTTCTATCTTGCAAACTTTGGTATTGGAGTTTTTGCAAGTATTTCATTTGCTTTGGCAAGTTTTTCTGGGAATAAAACTTGGCCTCTATATTTTTCAAGTCTTTTGTCAATAGAAACTTTTGAACTGGTTAATTTTTCTATGGTTGTCATATTGTAATATATTTTATTTTTTTCGTTACTAAAAATGCTTCGTAATCTTCTCCAACTTCAAATTCGACCCAAGTTTCATTTTTCGTGAAACCAAAAATGATAAAATCCTTAGAAATTTCACCAATATTATTTGTTATTCCCATTCTGTAAAGTCTTGTCCGAACATTTGTACTTCCTGTCGCCAAAATATATGAGTTAGGGTGTTTTTCTATAAAAGCATAAACGGTAGAAGCAACAGTAGCCAATACTTTTAAGCTGTCACCATTATTTGTTACTGAAAGGTCGTTAATTGATTTTGTAGTTTCGTCATAGTCACCAAAGCCTAAATTGTAAACGTTTTCGGTTGCAGTTTCGGAGTATTCAACCATTTTCTTAATACTGCCTTTTGGCCCTTCGCT
>JAYVJH010000674.1:0-1755 GCA_043769455.1 Runella sp.
TTGTCTGTAACTGGCATTGGGTCAATGACAAAACAACGGGTGTCTGAACACACCTGCACCAGACACAAATGAAACCCATATTGATAGCGGTTATTGTCAAACTCTAAGTCAAAGGCAATGACAGAGCAACCCTTGAGATACTCGATAGCTGAATATAAATCTGCATCGGTCGTTATAAATTCTACGTTGTAGCCGTGGTTTGTGATGGTCATGTTTTACTATTTTTTTACAAATCTATCCTAAGATTTTGAACCTTCAACATAAATTTTGACCGTTCTTGTACTTTTGTGTAAACAGATTCTTACATTTGGTAAAAATTTGTGATAGTAAACTAAAAAAACAAACTACTACTATGTCAAAAGGATTATTGATTTTTGTTGTCGTTGCCATTGTGTTGGGTATGTATGGCTGCAATTCGTACAACGGGTTGGTTAGCAAAGATGTTACTGTTCAAGACGGCTGGGCAAAAGTTCAGACGCAGTACCAACGTCGTACAGACCTAATTCCTAACTTGGTAAATACGGTTCAGGGTGCTGCCAATTTTGAAAAAAGTACATTACAGGCCGTTATCGAAGCCCGTGCCAGTGCTACGTCTATCAAGTTAGATGCCAAAGACTTGACACCCGAAAATATGCAAAAATTTGAGGCCGCCCAAAGCCAACTCAGTGGAGCATTGTCTCGTTTGATGGCCGTTTCTGAAAACTACCCAACGCTCAAAGCCACCGATGGTTTTCGTGATTTGCAAGCACAGTTGGAAGGGACCGAAAACCGCATAACGGTAGCTCGCAACGACTTCAACACCACGGTCAAAGACTATAATTTGGGTGTGAGGTCGTTTCCAGGCAATATCTTTGCTGGTATGTTTGGTTTTGCGCCAAAAGGCTTCTTTGAGGCTTCGCAAGCAGCACAATCGGCACCAACAGTTAAGTTTTAGTTCATACTTTTAACGAAGCCCTCGCTTTGAGCGAAGGCTTCATTTTCACAATTACCATGCAAGACATTCCAGCGTTGTTGCTCATAGCAAGCTACTTTGTGTTTGAGTTTCTGTTGTTTCGGTATTTTCGTAATCGAAAAGGACTGATTCAGGTTTGTATTGAAAAATATACAAGTAAAAATTAGGCGAACAAGGAAGTCTTCGCTTTGAGCGAAGACTTCCTTAAAATTTGGTACAACGTCATTATGCAAAAAAGTAATTTTAGAGAGTGGACATTAGACAAAATAGACGATACCTTTGGCTTGTCTCAGGTAAGTACGTTGCCTATTCTTGAAGAATTATTGTCATTTCAATATAATATCAATGATTTTGAAGAACGCTATCTGTCCATTTTACGTAATAACTACCTCAACTACGGCGGCGACAATTGGAACGAAGTAGAACTCGAAAATAAACTCATTAGCCCAATCATCGTGTTTTCGGAAATGGATAATAAGCATTTTGCCTATTTTCTTGAAAGAGAATTAGCTATCACGATTGATGAACACGAACTTTCGGGCAAGGTTGATGGCATGATTGCCACAGGTTTTCGGAGTCCGAAAAAACCTTATTTTTGTTTGAATGAATATAAACGAGGCACAGACCCAAATGGCGACCCGCAAGGTCAGGCTTTGATTGCAATGTTGGTAGCTCGCGGCGGCGAACCGTCAGAAACTAAATAGCAATCAAAATCGGAACGCCGACCGACCTATTTTTGGTAGCTACATTATTGGCCGTCAGGGTTCGACCCTTCGATGGTATTCCTTGGCATTAGTTGGCAA
>JAYVJH010000675.1:0-1846 GCA_043769455.1 Runella sp.
GTTCGCAGTGGTTGCCAAAACGTTTCTACAACAGCCTCTGCACCGTATTGTTCATAAAAAGGGTGCATTCCCCGCCAATGATAATCGGGCGTTGTAAATTGTTTGAGTGTATCGGTAAGGTCTTGATCAGGTGCTTTGTCAAATGCCAAAGTAAAAGCCCGAACGACTTGTTTTATTTCTTGAAAATCAGTCATTTACAAATAAAAATATTACGTTTTATAAAAGTGGCCGCCCGCCATCGACAGGAAAAATACAGCCCGTTGAAAATGTAAAAGTTTCGGCAATGGCCACGGCGGCTTTGGCCACGTCTTGGGCTTCTGCCAAGCGATTGAGCGGTGTTTTGTTTTTTTGTTCTTGTATGTTAGTAGCTGGAGAACGGGCAGCGTACTCGCCCATTACCCAGCCTGGCGAAAGAGAAACTACTCGAATTTGAGGAGCCAACGCCCGCCCCAACGACCGTGTCATAGAGTCTATGGCGGCCTTAGATGCACAGTAAGCCACATTGCTGCCCACGCCCGTTCGGCCTGCTATTGATGAAATATTGATAACAACGGCATTTTGCCCTTTTTGCAAAAGCAACTTAAAAGCCCGAATACACGCAAACGTTCCCCGAACATTTACCCGCATAATTTCGTCTATCCATTCGTCTTCAAGACTATCCAAATCGTGATGAGGAACTGGTTTGGTAATACCCGAATTATTGACCAATACATCTAAATAACCATATTTTTGAGCTACAAAAGCGGCCATTTCTGCCAGTTGGCCACTTTCAGTAATTGAGGCTTGAAATACTGCGTGTGGCCCAGCAGGAAGGCTTTTTAGTACATCTTCTGCTTTGGATTTATTGGAATTGTAATGCACCACCACGGCATAGCCAGCCGCCGCCAAATGCTGGCATATAACCGACCCAATGCCGCCGCTTCCGCCCGTAACAAGAGCTGTTTTTTGATATATCATACGCCTATAACCAAGTTTGTAAACCCAATAAAAATAAAATAGTTAGTACAAAAAAAGCTAATAAGTAATAAAGTGGTGGATCTATTTTGCCTGGTACCAGATACCAACCGCCATCTTTTTCGGGTAAGCCTTTATCTTTAAACATCTTTTTCTGTCCTGGAATCGAATATTGCGACCATTCTGACTGATAGCCCGTCCAATAAATACTAAGCGGAATGGCTACCAATACATTGACCGTTGAACCAATCAAACAATACCACGGCCACGCAATGGTTGTTGTGGCCGCAACAATCCAGACAGTAGCCATGCCCATGACCACGCCCACCATCAAGCCTTTTTCGGTAGTATGTTTTGAGAAAAAACCCAGACCGTACATACTCAACTTTGCCCCCACAAAAAACGAACCTATTTTGGTCAATAATTCTAAAATTGAAGTATTGTCGAGTGTAGAATACAAAATGGCAGGTATAATAATAAAAGCCGCCCACGAAGCCGTAAATATTCGAGATAGTTTCAAATTGTAGGTAGGCGTTTGAGGCGTTTTGTTGATTTTTTGGTAAAAATCAATAAGTGTAATAGTCGAAAGAGCATTGTAAGCCGAAGCCAAACTCGACATACTGGCCGACATCACGGCGGCGGCCACAATGCCCATTAGCCCGGGCAAACCATAATTGGCCGCAAATTGCAGGATAATCATATTGTCGTTTTCAAACTTTTTGCCACCATAATATTGATAAAAAAGCGCACCCAACGAGACAAACAAAAAGTAGATGAAGAAACCCGCAAAGCCAATAATTAAAAAGGACTTTTTGGCATCGCCGATACTTTTGGCCGTAAGTGTTCGCTGAACCATCATTTGGTTAGTACCGCAAACCGTAATATGGTAGAG
>JAYVJH010000676.1:0-2300 GCA_043769455.1 Runella sp.
CATTGGCCCGCCACCACTTAATTTGGACAGGCCACCCAATGCACCACTTAATAGCGATGAGCCACCACCACCAGCAGCACCCAAAACGCCCATTGCGCCACCCAAACCTTTGAGATTATTGGTCAGAGGACCTAATTTTGATGTCAAGCTACCTGCACCTCCCAAAAGACTTTCTACTCGTTGATGAAGAAGCCCTAATTTGGCCAATCCAGCGGCTTTGGCAAGCACGCCACCTTTGAGTGAGCCAGACTGTACCATTGGAAGCATTTTTTCTAATGCGCTCGACTGTCCCAAAATTTTATTTTTCAAAGAGCCTGGGCTTTTGCTAACTTCGTTTTTCAGATTGGCAATACCTACTTTGAGTTCGCTTACTGCCATTTTTTTGTCGCCTTTGCCAACTGCTGCAATGGCATTATCGAAATGGTTATCGGCCAATTCGTCTGAAACTGGTACGAGTTTTGATGTGTCAGCCGTTGCTTTGTTTGTTTCGAGGGCTGGCATAGCTGGTGCGGCTGTTGGTATGGTCATGGTATGTGGCTCTGGCATGGCTGGTGCAGTGGCTGGTATTGCTGGCGTGCTTGGCATGGTAGGTACTTGTGCCATGGCCAAACCCGACAAAGTAGTGAGTGTAAGACTTAAAACCAGATTTTTTGTTTTCATTTTAATAGATTTTTTGTATGTAAAAATTTGCCAAATCAAAATTCGACATTATGACGAAAAGCAACGATAAGGTCACATTTAAGAAATGATGATGGTTTGAATTTTGAATTTTTTAACTCAACTTTGCGCCCAAATCAGCATCAATCAAGTATGTCAAATACCATCAAATATCTTTTGTTTACAGCTTTGGCCGTTGTCTTAATCTGGGCTACAGTTTATTTTGGCATCATCAACCCCACCAAACTATGGGCAGACGTATCGCAGGCTAATTTTTGGTGGGTAGGCGTTATGGTTGCTCTGACTTTTGTAGCACATGGCGCAAGGGCCGCTCGTTGGCAAATTTTGCTCGAACCGATGGGCTACAAGCCGTCATTTTATAGCACAAATAGTGCCGTTTGGTTGGGTTATTTTTTCAATAATTTAGTACCTCGCCTCGGCGAAATTACCCGTTGCAGTGCACTCTGGAAAACACACAATATTCCTATCGAAAAATCGGTTGGTACGGTTGTTACCGAGCGAATTTTTGATGTACTGATACTTTTTTTGTTGTTAGGACTAAATTTATTACTTGATTTTGATCGACTTTGGTCTTTTATTTTGGGGGCAACAAACGGTAGCGGGGGAGTTCAAAAGTCAGGCTCAAATTTGGTTTTTATTCTGGGTAGTATGGCCGTTTTAGGAGCAATCGTTTTGTTTGTATTTAGAAATAAAATTTTGCAAATGCCACTCGTTCAAAAACTACTCGCCATCGGCAAAGGGCTTTTAGACGGTATTTTGAGCATCAGTAAATTGCGCCAACCCAGGCTTTTTGTTTTTTATACTGTTCTCATCTGGGCTATGTATTGGCTCATGGGTTATTCGTTGTTTATGGCCATTCCTAAGTTTGCGAGCCTGTCGCCATTGGTTGCGCTTACGGTGCTTACGTCGGGGGCGTTGGCTATGATTGTACCTACGCCTGGCGGTGTGGGGGCTTACAATGTCATCGTGGCATTGGCTCTGAGTAGTATTTATGGCATAGCCCAAGACGATAGCGGTACATTGGCCTCGTTTATTCAGAGTTCACAGATGATTTGTACACTTATAATAGGGGCTGTTTTCTTTTTGGTTTCGATAGTTGTTAAAAAAAGTAAAATTGAACAACTGTAAATGGTATCAAGATTTATGAATTGCCTCCAGATTTATCTGGAGGATACTAAAAAAACTAAATAATGACCGAACAAAAAATAATCTCCAGAGCCGAGGCAGTATCTTTGGTCGGTAGTTGGCAGTCTAATGAGCAGCAAGTGGTTTTTACTAATGGCTGTTTTGATATTGTGCATTTGGGACATATTGACTATTTGGAAAAAGCCCGTACATTGGGCAGCCGATTGGTTTTGGGGCTTAATACCGATGCTTCTGTGAGCAGATTAAAAGGCCCAAGCCGTCCCGTTGTTAATGAATATGCCCGTGCAAGATTGATGGCTGCACTGGCTTTTGTAGATGCCGTTGTGCTATTTGACGAACCTACCCCACTCGAACTGATAGAAGCCATTGGGCCTGACATTTTGGTAAAAGGCGATGATTATTCAGTTCAAAATATCATTGGGGCTGACTTTGTCGTTAATAGAGGCGGAGTAGTCAAAACTATTGCCTTGGTAGAG
>JAYVJH010000677.1:0-6309 GCA_043769455.1 Runella sp.
GCTACTTTCATTGATTATGGTTTTTTAGGTAAATACTTCAACTCTGCGATATTAACCAAAGTTACAAATAATATCCAGCTTTCAGAAACGATTTAGCTCTATTAGATTATCTGGCAAAACACCTTCATTGACAACTATGGCCGCCCCCAATGCACTGGCTTGCGCTACCGAAGCCGCATAAACTTCTATGTCTGGGTAAGCCTCGGCCAAGAGGTTCATATAAATTTTGTTTTTAGAAAAACCACCATCGACAAACAATTTTTTGGTTTTGGTTTTTTCATAAATCAAATTGACGGCTATTATTTGCTGCCTCACAAAGTCTCGTATTAGGGCATGATAGGCAATTTCGTAGTTGGGGTGTGTTGCTAAGTCGTTGTTCCAGTTGTTTATTTTCTCAGAATCGTACTCTACTGTCTTGAAATAACCTTGACTTAGGCCAAAATGTTCGGCCATTCGTTTGGTTTGTTGCTCGTGCTGCTGGCCCAAAAACAACCTTGCAGCTTTGACAGGCTTACCTTGGTGAGTTAAGTAGCAAAGACAGTCTTGTTTTAGTTCGTCAAAAGTAAGTGGTGAGTCATCGAATGGATTGAGGGCAATACACCACGTACCAGTCGAGATTAGGATAAAATCGCCTTTGATAGTAGCCAAATAGGGTACCAGAGCCGCCGAACTATCGTGAAGCCCCACTCCTATCTTGGGTATTTGTTGGGCAATAGGCGTAGGAGCAATGGGACTTAATTTACGGTCAATTCCTTCTTTTTTGACCCAATCGTGGTACTGTTTTTCTTTAAAATTCCAGAGATTTGTATGACAACCAACGCTGGTGATGTCAGACAGGCATTGACCCGAAATTAAAAAACTCAAATATTGCGGCAAATGTAAACTATGTTTGATTTGGGCAAAAATAGTGGGATTTTGGTATTTCAAGCCATACAACTGCATACCCGAGTTGAGGTTGCCCAAGACAGGCGAGGCAGTCCGAAGAGCAAAATTTTCTTGCCCGCCATAGGTTTCATAAAATTGATTTGAGATATTGTCTGAAACTGGTTTTAGGTAATTATAGAGTGGCAAAATGGGTTTTAAATCTTGCCCCAGATGCGCAAAACTTGCACCATAGGCACTAAAATTGACGGCATAAATCTCAAAACGACTATCTTGCTCTATTTCTCGAAATGACTCTACAACCCAACGGCTCAATAGCCCAATGTTTTCGCAAGCGTAGCCATCTTCGTCGATGGTTTCGAGAAGCGTGTCATTTTTTTGAAATACTATTTGATAGTTTTTGTCAAATAAAAAGAGTTTTTTATTTGTTTTGCCAACATCAAAAACAACAGTAACTTTCATTCTTTTAAAAATTAAGGAGTCGTGAGTATACAGTACAGTGTCGTGAGTTAAATACAATTCTGATTATCGCTCGGTTCTATCGAGTGATAACTATTGGGTGGCCTCTGGCCGATACCATTTTATGCTATCAGAGTACAAGACAACTTTGTAGAATTAGCGAGATTTTAAATAAAATATACACCGATTCCTGCCAAATATCCCAAAAGAGCGAGCCAGCTTATTTTACGAAAATACCAACCAAAACCTATGCGTTCCATACCCATCACGGCCACGCCAGCCGCCGAGCCAATGATTAGAATACTACCACCAGTACCAGCACAATAAGCCAAAAATTGCCATAGCTGATGGTCGGTCGGATAGGTTTGAAGGTCGTACATTCCTATTGAAGCGGCCACAAGCGGCACATTGTCGATGACAGCCGAAGCCAAACCAATCAAAGCTACGATAAGGTCAATGTTGCCGATACTGTCGTTGAGCCAAACAGAAAGCGAATGTAGCACCTGCGAGGCTTCGAGACAGCCAACAGCCAAAAGTATGCCCAAAAAAAACAATATACTGGGTGTATCAATACGGCTCAAAGCAAAGGCAGCAGTAAGTGGTTGGCGTTCGGCTTCATCTTTGTCTTTGTGTAACAACTCAGAAACAGCCCAAATAACGCCCAGCACCAACAAAATACTAATGTAAGGCGGTAGGTGTGTAATGGTTTTGAAGACAGGTACAAACAATAACCCTCCCAAACCAATACTTAACATAGTAATTTGTTCAAAACGACTGTGTGAAAAAGTGCTTGATTTCGAGGTGATTATGTCTAATTTTTGTATTTTAAATAATTTATCAAAACTCAAAAATACCAAAGGCACAACCAACGAAGCCAGACTTGGCATAAACAATTTGGTAACAGTGGCCACAGTCGTAATTTGACCGCCAATCCAGAGCATAGTCGTCGTAACGTCCCCAATCGGCGACCACGCCCCACCAGCGTTGGCGGCAATCACAACAACGCCTGCCATCAAGAGGCGAGTTTGGGAGGCTGGTATGAGTTTTTTGAGCAACGACATCATGACGATAGCCGCAGTGAGATTGTCTAAAATAGCCGACAGAAAAAAAGTCAGCAATGCCACAACCCACAGCAGCCTGCGAGGATTGCGAGTAGCGATGCGGTCGGTAATTAAGTCAAAACCATTGTGTGCATCAACGAGTTCTACTACTGTCATGGCTCCCAACAAGAAAAAAAGTATTTCGGCAATACCTGTCAAATGATGCGCTAATTGCTCAGAAACTGTACTGCTTGAACTGACCGCATAAGCCGTCCAGCACAATACACCCATTAGCAAGGCAGCGGCAGTTTTGTTAAATTGCAGTTGTGTTTCAAAGGCAATAACCGCATAGCCAATAATAAAAATAAGAATGATTGTGAGAACCATACCAATAATAAAAATTGTTTGTTAATTTTGGAATAAATATAACTTAAAAATATGTTAGGACATCGCTTTTCTGATTTTAAACCCGAAGAACAGGGCAATAAAAACAAGTTTGACGAATTGCTCAATATCTTTCAGCAGTTGCTGCTCATCACTTCGGGCGATGTGGCGCAGGCAATGGCCTGGATGAGCGAACTCGACCGCCAACACAAACTGACAGACGACCAATATGGCATCGGCGATTTTTTTGAAGACCTCAAAACCAAAGGCTACCTAAAAGAAGAGCAAGGCGATGGCAAACTGATAATGACTCCCAAAAGTGAAAGCAGCATCAGAAAGAGTGCATTAGACGAAATCTTTGGCAAACTCAAACGCTCAAAGTCAGGTGGAAGTCACCAAACACCCTACACAGGTGAAGGCGACGAACTCAGCAGCGATGTAAGAGACTATCAGTTTGGCGACAGCCTCGACCAGATTTCGATGACCGAGTCCATCAAAAACGCCCAAATCAACCATGGAGCCGAAGATTTTTATTTGTTAGAAAACGACCTCGAAGTAGTTGATAAAGAACAAAAGACGACCTCGTCGACCGTGCTAATGATAGACGTGAGCCACTCGATGATACTCTACGGCGAAGACCGCATTACGCCTGCCAAAAAAGTAGCTCTGGCCATGGCCGAACTCATCAAAACCAAATACCCAAAAGATACGCTCGACATTATTGTCTTTGGCAACGATGCCTGGCAGATTCAACTCAAAGACCTCCCCTATTTGGAAGTTGGCCCGTACCATACCAATACCGTGGCTGGCTTGGAACTGGCCATGGACTTGCTACGCCGCCGAAAAACCAAAAACAAGCAGATTTTTATGATTACCGACGGCAAGCCAACTTGCTTGAAAGAAGGACTAAAATATTACAAAAATAGCTTTGGATTAGACCGTAAAATTGTAACCAAAACCTTGACATTAGCCGCCCAGTGCCGCCGACTAAACGTACCTGTAACAACTTTTATGATTGCTTCTGACCCATACTTAAAGCAGTTCGTACAGGAGTTTACGAGAGTGAACAACGGACGGGCTTATTATAGTAATCTAAAAGGTTTGGGAGGTTTTGTGTTAGAGGATTTTCAAAGAAATCGCAGGAAAAATGTGAAATAGAGTTGATTCAGCAAATAATAATTATGATTTTTGAAGTACAAAATTTAGGTAATATCAATCATGCCAAAATAGATTTGAGCAAAAACTTGATTTTGTTTACTGGCCAAAACAACACTGGAAAAACCTATTTGTCGTATGCTATTTATGGGTTGTCGCATTTTTATGAAGACCAGCCAAATGAATATTTGAGTAATAAATTAATAGAGCTTTATGATAGCAAAAACATAGAAATAGACCTACGCAAAGTATTTACATCATTACAGTATAGCAAATCAGCAAGCTATTATTACAAAAGACACTTAGGAGATATTTTTGGATTAGACCAATCAAGTTTCGATGCTTCAACATTTGAACTATATTGGAATAGTGAAGAAGAATTACAACAAAAACTTTATTTAAGTAGTTGGAGTGGCCGGATGTCTTCGACAGGCCCAGACTTAAATCACAACCTTAGGGTATCTTTTTTAAAAGAGGCAGAAACATATGCGTTAAAAGTTTCATGTGAGGACACGGTGCCTACAAATATCGGATTAGACGACTTGAATAAGTATGTTTATAATCGAACACCATTGATAGACAAGTATAACTTTATTTCAGTTGAAAGAACTGGCATCGCTATTTTTGGTAAAGATGTGATAATGAATCGGTTTGCTCAGTCGAACTTACCAAACCCTATATCAACCACTCAATATTCACAAATCATTCAAAACTCAATCAGAGAGCAAGAATATCTGTCTAGTTACATAAAGCGGTATGGTATTGGCACTTTCAACGATTTGGCCTTAGAATTAGAAGAAAAAATATTAGGTGGGAAATTAGAGGTTAGTGCCGAGGGTGATGTGTTTTTGAAAATCAATGGTAAAGAAATAAAAATGCAGTTGGTTGGCTCAGCCATCAAGTCGCTTTCGAGTTTGGCTATTTATCTTCGCTACCATGCCCGTGAAAATGCCGCAGTTATCATTGATGAGCCAGAAATCAACCTTCACCCAGATAACCAGCGGGTTGTGGCTCGGATTTTGGCCAAAATGGTCAATAGAGGCATCAAAGTCATTGTCAGTACACACAGCGATTATATCATTCGAGAACTCAATCACTTGATGATAATGTCGGCACATAAAGAAAACCCCGATGTTCAGAAAATTATGGCGCAACATGGCTATGAAGCAACCGAATTGGTCAGCCCCGCAGACGTTGGTGCTTATTTGTTTACTCGCAATGACGATTTGACAGCCGATGTAACCAAACTCGAAATAGACCCAATAGACGGTATTCAACCTGACACAATCAATAAAGTCATCAATCAACAAAATCAAATTTCAAAAGCATTATACAATCGTCTCTTTGCTGAATTGGCTTGACTATGAGTGTGTTACAAAAACTATACGAAATTATAGGCTCTCGCCATTGCACGGCATACCTCCAAGATGCTATAATGCTGACAGACGATGAGCCACAGTCTGAGTGCGGCAATACGACCGTTAGATGCGATGGAGGAAAAATGCTCGTTTGTAAGTTTGACCAAAAAGGATTTGAAAAATACCCATTTCTGAAACATGACTCGGGTATTCAGGAAATGTGCGACTATCTGATTTTTTACACACCACAAGATTCGACAGAGCAACTATATATTTTGGTCTGCGAAATGCAGTCAAAAAGTAAATCAGACAAAAAAGCTATAGCCCAAATGCGAGCAGGATACAACTTAGGATATTTTTTGGTAGAAACAGCCAAAAGGCTTCTTGACTACCAAATAGTAGAATCTAAGATAAAGTTTAACGGAGTTCGGCTTTCTACTCGACCACCAAGTAAATATTTGAAAATGTCGGATAATGATGGTGGCCGAAAATCTTTGATTGAATTGTATGGTATCAAGTACTTAGAAATACCCTGCGGTGAGTCTTACAATATTCATAGTGATTTTGTATAATTGCTTCAAATCATTCAAAAAAACAAACCATACATAAGGTTATGAACATTTTTTTCAAAAATTACCGTACATTTGTAGTCTAAAAATCAAAACAATAACACTACACAATAGCTGATGCCGTATTTATTCACCTCAGAATCAGTATCGGAGGGACACCCCGATAAAGTATCCGACCAGATTTCGGACGCACTCATTGACAACTTCATGGCTTTCGACCCTACTTCAAAAGTAGCCTGCGAAACGCTGGTAACAACAGGCCTCGTTGTGCTGGCTGGCGAAGTCAAAACCAATACCTATTTAGACGTGCAGAGCATTGCTCGTGAGGTAATCAAGAAAATTGGCTACACCAAATCCGAGTACATGTTTGAGTCGAACTCATGCGGTATTATTTCGGCTATTCACGACCAATCTGACGACATCAATCAGGGTGTGGATAGAAAAACTGCTGACGATTTTGAA
>JAYVJH010000678.1:0-2376 GCA_043769455.1 Runella sp.
GGCGTAGCTGCTGCCGACGAGCGTGGCGACCATGTGGACGGTGGTACGAGTAGGTTTTCAAAGTCGGGCGTAATTTATCATGCTACTTGCGCTTGCGACAAAGGCACGGCTTTTCCGACAACACCTAATGCGTGGTCGCAAGCCAACAGTAGCCCCAACTGCAACAACGCCGCATTCAAGTTTGATATTGATGCCCTAAAAGCCTCGTTTGATGTCTTTGACGGTACAAAAAAAGACGTAGTACAAGGCTGTGCGCCACTTACACTCGATTTTTTGAATACCAGCATTGGCGGTAAAACCTATACTTGGGACATACAAGGTAATGTGATTTCGAGAGATGCCACCCAGTCGAAATATACTTTTGCACAACCTGGCGAATACAAGGTTACACTCAAAATATTCAACCCACTCATTTGCCGAGGCCAAGACGTAGCTACCAAAACCATTAAAGTAACGGCCTCAAAAGCGAAAGCATCTGGCGACACAACTGTTTGTAGCGATATAGCCGTACAACTCAAAGCCGAAGGTGGCCTCAAATATCTCTGGAGTCCGTCTGTGGGTTTGAGCAATGCCAATGTAGCCAATCCTGTGGCCAAAGTCAAAACCACAACTACTTTTACGGTACAAGTAACTGACTCTGTATGTACCGTAAGCCGAACGGTAACGGTCAAGATTGCTGATACAAAAACAGATTTGCAGGTATTTAGAGACACCACTATTTGCCCAGGCCGCACGGCGCAGTTGAGTGCCAAAAGTGGTGCAATTAAGTACAAGTGGTCAATTTCTACGGCAGACAGCAGCAAAACTAATATTGTAGTAAAGCCCTTGATTACAACCACTTACACCGTAGAGGCGCAATATGCAGACGGTTGCCGTAGTTCAAGAACGGTAACGGTCAAGGTCGAAGACAACAAACCAGATTTTAAAGTGTCCAGAGACACTACCATTTGCGAAGGGCAGGCCGTACAGCTATCGGCGCAGGGTGGTGTAAACTACGTTTGGTCGCCAAGCAATACATTGAGCGACTCGACTATCAGAAACCCCATTGCACGCCCCAAACAAACAACAACATACAGCGTAATGGCTTTGTATCCAGATGGTTGTAGCCCCAGACGTAGCGTAACCGTTACTACCGAACGCCCACCACAAGGAGTGAGTTTTGAAGCTGGTCTATCGTATAATTGTGGGCTACCGACCAAGATAAAACTACAAAATCTGACCAATAGCGCAACTCGTTACGAATGGAGTTTGGGCGATGGCAATAGTACAAAAAACACCAGTCCAGATGTATATTCTTACGATAAAAACGGCACATATCAAGTAACACTTAGAGCCTTTTCGGCCCGTGGTTGCGAGACTGTGTCAATCCAACCACTTAATGTACTGAATCTAAGTAACATACCCAACGCCGTAACACCCAATGGCGATGGCAAAAATGATACGTTCAGAATCGGTATTCCCAACTCAAAATTAGAAATCGTAAACCGATATGGCCGCCAAATTTACTTCAACGAAAACTACACAGACGATTGGGGGCAAGGTATCGAGAATGGAACATATTACTACTCGCTCACGCTACAAGGCGGGCAAATTTGTAAGGGTTGGGTGCAGGTATTAGACTGATTGTTGATGTAGTAAAAAGTATTTTAAATAGACCTTGACATAGAACTGTCGGAGGCTGAACCTGTTTTGAGTGTTATTTTGCTAATAGTTCCCAATTTGTTTAATACAGGTAGCAAATACTTTTGTTTAGGCGTTGTTGATACGTTATTTTTATTTTTCATAGAAGTGATATTTTTATTTCACAATGACCAATTTTTTATTAACACGCTCTAAGGGCGTGATGAAAAGCACCTGGTATATGCCATCACTAAGGTCAGATACATCTAAGGTTATCAAGTTTTGTTTATTTATCGTTTTTTGGAATACAGTAGTACCGTTTTCTCGGGCAATTATCAAAGAAATAGTATTGATAGGTAGTTGTAAGTTCAACATTCCTTGATTGGGGTTGGGGTACAAAATTACGTTTTTTAAACTTTCATTGTCTGGAACAAGAGCAAGTACTCGAGAATAATTGATGCTACCATCAAGGTCTTTTTGCCCCAAACGGTAGTAAGATGTAGTGCTAAATACCTTATCAATGTACTGATATTCGGTTGAGCGTTTGGCCGTATTTGAACCGTCTATAAATCCTAAAATATCAAAATTGATAGCATCGATACTTTTTTGAATTTCAAACCCTTTATTGTTTAATTCTTCTGACGTTGTCCAATTTAAAACAGCATTCTGACCTTCTATTTTGGCATCAAAAGAAGTAAGACTCACAGGCAGAGGCACATTGCTATATGTTACGGTGTTACACAGCCCACCGCCACC
>JAYVJH010000679.1:0-4459 GCA_043769455.1 Runella sp.
GACAAAAATTCACCTCCCCTTGTCATGCTGAGCGAAGCGAAGCATCAATCGTTGGCCTCACTCACGCAACGGCTCTTGACCCTTCGCCTCCCCTTGTCATGCTGAGCGAAGCGAAGCATCTATCGTTGGGCATTGGCTCTTGACCCTTCCTATCGTTAGGGTGACAAAAATTCGCCTCCCCTTGCTATGCTGATGTAAGGAAGCATCAATCGCTGGCCTCACCCACGCATCGGCTCTTGACCCTTCGCCTCCCCTTGTCATGCTGAGCGAAGCGAAGCATCAATCGTTGGCCCCACTCACGCAACGGCTCTTGACCCTTCGCTTTGCTCAGGGTGACAAAAGGCTGTCAGGGTGACAAGGGAAATACTGTTTACTGTACTAACCGAAAGCCGCTATCACCGTACCTATCTGTAGGGTCGTTGCCGTTGCGGTTCGCCACTCGACCAAACTCCGAGCCGTTGTCCCAGCCACCACCACGCAAAACCCGAGCACTATTGGTAAAGTCATACACGTCGCTGCTGCCAGGGTAGCCTTTATACCAGTTGTCACACCATTCCCATACGTTGCCGCTCATGTCGTATAAGCCCAGAGTATTGGGACCAAAACTACCAACAGGTATTGTTTTGGCTCGGTAGCTATTCTCAAAATTTGCTTCGTCATGGTCTAAAATATCTTGACCATTACCAAAACGGGTGCGATTGCTGGCACCGCCACCTGCGGCATATTCCCACTCGGCTTCGGTAGGTAGGCGGTAGTTTTTGCCTGTCTGAGTATTTAGTTTTGTTAAAAATTCTTGTACGTCATTCCAACTCACATTTTCTACTGGGCAATTATCGCAGTTTTCAAAATAACTGGGGTTGTTGCCCATCACGGCCTGCCATTGTGCTTGGGTTACTTCATATTGGCCCATTAAAAAATCGCCTACCACAACTTCATGTACGGGTTTCTCTTCAGCCTCACCTTCATTACTACCCATGTCAAAACTACCACCCGATACATACACCATTTGGTCGGCAAAGGGGTCAGTGGGTTCGGGTCTTGGTCTGGGTGCAACAAGCTTAGTTGGTTTGGGTTGGTTGGCGAGTTGCCTTGTTTTGGCCAATCGCTGTTTACAATAATCGTCATTGGCTTTGACGGCCAACGATGCCCTGTACCATTTGTCGGCGCAGGGGTAGTCTTTTTTGGCAAAACAGTTGTCTGCTCGGTTTTTATAGGTATAAAAATCGGGGTCTATTTGGGCGTAAGCTATTGTCGTAACACCTAAAAAGAGAATAGAAATGATGATTAGTTTAGACATAAATAATTAAACGTTTTTTGATTTGTTTCCCAATTTATCTGGGGGGGCGATGGGCTTGTGCTGCCGATGTATTGTTGGTTTGGGCTTGGTTGTCGGTGCGGGTTTTGGTTGCCAAAAACAATAGAGCAACGCCCCCAACCCCAACACCACCAATAGACCTCCAAGCCAGCCATAGCGGCTGTTTGATGTAGGTGCTGAGACCCTATCCAAACTTTTTTTGGCCGCATCGCTATTGGTGGTAGGTACAGGCGTTGCTATGGCTGCGGTTGTGGCTTTGATTGGGGGTTGGGCAATACCAGAACTCGCTATTTGTATCAACACGCCTGAGTAATTGTCTCGGGTTTGGTCTTGGCATTGGGTCAGTATGGCTTGTTTTTTAACTTCGTTGGGTTGGTCGCTTTTCAAAATCTCGCACAATATTTCGTCTGTTATTTGTTCAAGCACTCCATCGGTACATAGCACAAAATAATCGCCTGCGGCTACGTCTGTTATCTGCACCACGGCGGCTTTGTCGGCACGGTGTTTGTCGTCTTTGTTCACTGACACCGAGCGGCTCAGGCGGTTGCGCCAGGGGTGATTGACGGCCTGCTCGGGCGTAATGATACCCTCTCGCACCATGTCCGTAACCTGTTTGTGGTCTTGGGTTTTGTACAAAATGCCCCCATTGCGTATCTGATACACCCGACTGTCGCCGATGTGCGCCACCGTTACCGAGTCAGCGTGCAAATACACAAGCGTAAGGGTCGTACCCATTCGGCTTAGAGCGGGGTTGTTGTCCAAATAGCTTTGCAGGCGGTCGTGGGCAAAGGTTACGGCTTGTTGTATGTAGTCGGTGTCGGTAAGTTGGGTAGGGTTTTGGGCTACAAATTCTCCAATGGCATCGGCCACGGTCTGGCTTGCTACTTCGCCTTTGTCGAGGCCACCCATGCCATCGCAAACCACAAAAAGCCGAGTGGCTTCATCGAGCGTTGTAGGATAAATGTAGTCTTCTTGGTAGTCTCGCTTGCCTTGTTCCTGAAACGGTAGCGGTGGGTGAATCTTAATTTCCATAATTATAAAGTACCCTCGGGGTCTATTTTATTGGTTTTTTTGTAAGTTTCCAACATCACCGCTGGAATGGTATAGGCTTCGAAACGAAAAGCATCGCTGCCTCCCAAATTGATGATGTCGTTGTGGTTGAGGTAGTGTTCTTCAACGCTTTCTATTTTTTTGTTGTTTCTAAACGTATGATTTTTGCTGGCCTCAAAAGTCGCAGTGTCTAAGTTGAGCGCACCGTCTTTGATGGTAGTTTTCAACTTGCCCGCCCATTTGTCAAACGCCACCGTGATAGTACAGTGATGGCGACTCATAAAAACTTGGCCATTGTGAGTTTTGGCTTTGAGTTGCACATCGGCTTGTGTGCCTCTGCCCACGGTATTTTCGCCAAACAGCAGTGCGTAGCGTTCGGTGGGGTTGTCTGTGGCTACCAGCATACCAAACTGCGGCAATCCTTTGGTAATGATTGGGTCATAAAAAACACCAGTCAGCACGTTTTTTGCGCCACAGTCTTTGTGTGAGCAAACGTAAAAGCCCGCATCAAAGTCTTTGATTTTTACAAAATTGATTTTCTTGCAAGCCGAGCAAATAAGTGTTTCATTTTTAAAATGGTTCATACTATAATTCGTGATGATAGACCTATAAGTTATTTACAACAACGTACTTTTATGCAATATCATCTACATTGTCGTCGTTTGGGTAGTCGTGGTTGTCTGTAATATCATAGTCGTTGTCCTCATCTTCGGTATCATTGGTAGTTTGGTTGCTATCTTCAATAATGGTATCTTCTTCGTTGATTGCCTCAATATCGTCCATCGCTATTTCAAAAGTTTGCCCCATCGCTGCCGACTCTATTGGTTCGAGTGTAGTGGGGTCGAGTACGGCCACGGTGTCTAAGGCATTGTCGCCAGCGGTGTCAATCAGTGCTATCGGATTGTCGGACTCAGAGTCCAAAAACACCAAGGCATCTACCACACCATCGCCATCGTTGTCAATGGCATAGGCCGTTTTACCGTCAATCATCGTTTCTTTTACTTCGGGTTTTGTAGTGGCAGCGGGCTTATCATCGTCTGTTGGCTGGACTGCTGGTGCTTCATCTTGCTCGTTATCAACGTTTTGAACTGCTACATCGCCCGTAGTAGTAGTAGCTTCGTTGTTTTCGGCCATCTGTTCTTCGCTACTCGTAGTTTCGTAGCCTACCGATGCCAAGTAGTCTTGTTTTTGGTCTAATGACATTCCGTTCCATTCTTCTTTATAAAAAGTGTTGTAGGTATTGTTGTTCCAGCTAAACATACCGCCGGGTCCTACTTCGTCTCGTGCGGTTTCAAAGGCTTGGTCAAAAGTCATGTCATTGTTTACGTTGTCTGCAATGGCCACCTCTTCGGTGGGGCAAATCGTGCCACCTGCTACGGGTTGCGTAGTGCCATGCGCCAGTTCGGGTTTTGGTGCTACGGCTGTGCTGTCGGCGGGGGTAGTCGGGCTGGCAGTTACTGGTGTAGCAACTGAGCCATCACTATTCTGGCCCATGGCCACAAAAGCCGCTCCGCCCAGCATCACCGTTCCGAGTGCTATCGCCCCCTTTTGTTTGTCGCTGAGGTTCAACTGTTTTGGAGGTTTGCCATCAGTGGCGGCTTCTTGTCTTGCTTCTTGAATAGCTTTGTTGAGTTCTGTCATTTCTTCGGTGTTGGTTACTTGGGCCATTGTTGTTTGTGTTAAATTGTTTGAAATTATTGATTTAATACTTAATCCGACGAGTTATAAAAAGGTAAGTCTGCATTGAAAAAATTATTTTATCCAGATAGCTTTGCACTCGGTGCAGTGTTTTTGTTTGGCCATTTGTTCCCACGATTTATTGTACCAATTTACCCTTTCACTGCAACAGGGGCATCGCCAACTATTTGTAAAGTGTAGTCTGGGTTGTCGTATTTTTTCGTCTTCTTTCAAAAACTTAGAACCTATGGCTGGAATTAACATACCCAAACCACAAGCCGAGATAGTGGCCACAATAGCAGGTCCGCTTAATAAAACCGTAATAAGTGCCAAGGTAGGTGCGGCAAGTGCGCCACCAAGCCTCAGTCTTTCATTTGCCAGTCTAATTGCGTTTTGAATATTGACTTCCTCAGACTG
>JAYVJH010000680.1:0-3010 GCA_043769455.1 Runella sp.
ACACAGAGCAACAAGTAAAAGCCAACTGGGAACAACTCAAACTCAAAGAAGGTAACAAATCGGTTTTGGGAGGCGTGCCAGCCTCGCTACCAGCTTTGGTCAAGGCCATGAGGATTCAAGAAAAAGCCCGTGGTGCAGGGTTTGATTGGGACGAAAAGCAACAGGTTTGGCAAAAAGTAGAGGAAGAATTAAACGAATTTAAAGAACATTTTAATGTCGAAAGTAACGAACTTATCGACCAGTCTGAGGCCGAAGGTGAATTTGGCGATTTGATATTTTCGTTAGTAAACTACGCCCGATTTATTGACATCAACCCCGAAACAGCACTCGAACGAACCAATAAAAAATTTATCAAACGATTTAATTATTTAGAAACACAGTCAAAAGCCGATGGTAAGACTTTATCAGAAATGACCCTGTCCGAAATGAACGACTATTGGAATCAAGCCAAAAAACTATAAATAAAATAAGGACTTCGTACACCTAATTTCTATAAATTGCCGTTTTTAAGTTTCAGTAAATGTGCCAATTAAGCATTGATTGTCAGTGTTCCGACTTATTTTAAATATCTGATTATTAACCAATTACAATATTTTTCATTATCCGTTTTTCGCTATTCACTACATACTATTGTTTCTTTCCCAAATTTGCGATTATTTTAATGTCTTGATTTACTACCACTACTACCAACCTAACCACGATGCTTTACTATTTATTTGATTTTTTAGACAAAACCTACAATTTCCCAGGTGCAGGGGTATTTCAGTATATCTCTTTTCGGGCGTTGGGTGCTACGGTTACATCGCTTTTGATTGCGGCTATTTTTGGTCGGCGTATTATAGATTTGCTACGAAAAAAACAAATTGGCGAAACAATACGTGATCTTGGGCTGGCTGGCCAAATGCAAAAAAAAGGTACTCCTACCATGGGCGGATTTATTATTTTGGCATCGTTGCTTATTCCTGTCATTTTGTTTGCCAAACTCTCTAATGTCTATATCATTTTACTAATCATTACGGCCATCTGGACGGGTATGATTGGTTTTTTGGACGACTATATCAAAAAATTTAAAAACAATAAAGAAGGCTTGCAGGGTAAGTTTAAGGTCATTGGTCAGGTTGGGCTGGGGCTTATAGTTGGTCTGACGCTATCATTTAACCAACACGTCAAAATTCGTATTTTTGACAGGCCACTAATTGGAACAGCCATCAACGAAGTGCTGCGATACCACGACATAGTTCACCCAACGATAACGACCGTACCATTTATAAAAAACAACGAATTTGATTATAGTTGGTTACTATTTGGCTGGTTACCAGCCGAATACACTTGGATAGTTTATACGCTGGTTGCTATTTTTATTATCACGGCCGTATCCAATGGGTCAAATATTACAGACGGAATCGACGGCCTTGCAGCAGGGACATCGGTCATTATTGGTCTTACGCTGGCTGTACTTGCCTATCTGTCGGGCAATGCCAAGTTTTCTCAATATCTCAACATCATGTATATACCCAACGCGGGCGAGTTAGTGGTTTTTTGTGCGGCTTTTGTGGGGGCGTGCATTGGTTTTTTGTGGTACAATTCTTACCCCGCACAGGTTTTTATGGGCGACACAGGCAGCCTGATGTTGGGCGGTGTGATAGCCGTGCTATCGCTGTCAATTCACAAAGAGCTACTAATCCCTATATTTTGCGGTATTTTCTTGGCCGAAAACCTCTCAGTCGTCATGCAGGTTGGTTATTTTAAATATACAAAACGAAAATTTGGTGAAGGGAAACGTATTTTCTTGATGTCGCCACTACACCACCATTTTCAAAAAAAAGGCTATCACGAAGCCAAGATAGTTACCAGATTCTGGATTGTTGGTATCATTCTTGCCATACTTACATTGGCAACTTTAAAACTAAGATAATACCAAAGTTTACTTTTTGAACCATAATTGAACCAAAAATATTCATTAAGTGTAGTAACATATATTACAATTGAGTTTAAACCCAAACCAAGAAAATGTCAATAGAAACCGATATAAAACAGGCTGCGTTCAAATCATCGCATCACAAACTGGTAGTAAACTTGCTCTTCACAGCCAACTGGCACCAAAACGAACATTTGAGACTGCTAAAACCAGACGGTATGACAGTGCCACAGTACAACGTTCTCAGAATATTGAAAGGGCAATACCCAAAAGCCGCCAGAATCAACGACATCATAGAAAGAATGTTAGACAAAATGTCAAATGCGTCTCGAATAGTGGACAAATTAGTTGAAAAAAAACTGGCACATCGCACTGGTTCAGAACTCGACCGAAGAGCCGTAGATGTTGTGATTACAAAATTGGGTATGCAAATGTTAATAGACTTAGAAGCAACCGAAGCCCAAATGGAGGAAAAAATGATGACCCTCACAAGCGAAGAAGCAGAGCAACTGAACGGCCTATTAGACAAACTTCGTGGCTCAGAACAATAAATTAGAGTATATTTTCTTATTTTTTTATATTTACAATCAATCCACAATCAATGAAAACACTAAAAATCGTTGCCCTTGCATTGGCGACAACAATCACAGTAAGTGGTGCGGCTTTCGCATCAAAAAAATCAAAAACATACAAAGTTGATGCCGCAAAAAGCGTAGCAAAATGGGACGCTAAAAAAGTAACTGGCGAACACAACGGCACATTTAACTTAGCTGGCGGCTTGCTCACGCTCGACGGCGACAAAGTAACTGGTGGCTCGTTTGAAATTGATATGAAAAGTATCAAATGTACCGACATCGCAGATGCTGGCTACAACGCCAAACTTATCGGACACCTAAACTCAGACGATTTCTTTTCGGTAGATAAAAACCCAAAGGCGATGTTTAAAATCACAAAAGTAGAGGGTACAAACATTACTGGCGACATGACCATCAAAGGTATTACGCAAAGTATTACTTTTCCAGCAACGGTGAAAGTAGATAAAGGCACTGTTTCGGCTACTGCCAAAATAGTACTCGACCGTACCAAGTGGGA
>JAYVJH010000681.1:0-4168 GCA_043769455.1 Runella sp.
GGTGTGAAAAAAAATACGTTTGAAGTTACGCTCGAAACCAAAGACAACAAAACAACAGGTGACTACTATCGCTGGACGGCTACCAACTATCGGTATTTGTACTCCTGCTTTGATAGGGTATGTAGGCCCGAAGTTTGTCCCGGGCCTACCGTATATCGAAACGAGTGTTGCAGCCCTTGTTGGGAAATAAATAAAGAATATGGCCAAATCTTGTTGGCTTCCGACAACCTAATAAATGGCAATACACTCAAACAAAAAGTAACGACTGTACCCTATAACTCTCGCCGACCGTATTATTTGGAAGTAGCTCAATATTCGCTCACCAAGGGTGCGTATAACTATTGGACAAACATCAATACGCAAATCAATAACACTGGTAGTATTTTTGATGCTCCGCCAGCCAACATCAGAGGCAATATAGTATGCAAAGAAGACCCGACCGAGCAAGTTTTGGGGTATTTTGAAACTACTTCTGTAAGCTACAAACGTATCTTTATATTGCGAGATGCACTCGGTATTGCCGCCGAGCCAACCGTGCCACTATTGGTTGGCCCCGTGATTGTTCAGAGTGGTTGTAAAGAATGTAACGAAAATGCAGGCCGAACAAGCAAAAAACCAATCGACTGGCGAGACGATTATAGCCTGCGAAGCTACGACCCAAGAACAGAGCTTTAGTGGTGGTGGTATAAACTTAGAAAAATACAAATCTACAAAATACCAACTTTGGCCGATTTTGGTACGGTATTGGTCTATTATAGATGGTCAAATCAAAAACTTTATTAGATATTTATCGTTACAATCACGGAAACACAATAATAAAGAAGACCATGAACAGAGCTATCCGATTATTTATCGTCAGTATATTTTTTGTAACTAATGCTTTCGCCCAGTTTGGCCCAGGTGGTGGTATGGGCGGCGATGGTGGTCGTAGTCGTGGTAGCAGCGGCGGTTTTCCAGGAATGCCTGGCCAGCAACAACAGCAACAAGTAGTAGTGCGAGGCGTGGGGCGTATAGCTGGCTTTGTGTTGGACTCAACTACTGCCAAACCAGTAGAATATGCCAATATAGCACTGTTTGATGAAAAAAACCAACCGATAGACGGCACAACGACCGACCAAAAAGGGGCATTTGTGCTTAAAGATATTCCTGATGGCAATTTTAGATTGGAAGTGTCTTTTTTGGGATATAGCACACAAAATAAAAAAGACGTAGTAGTAGGCAAGGGTAAGCGAGACCTAAAATTAGGTAACGTCATGCTTGGTATCGATGCCCGCACGCTGGGTGAGGTAACGGTACGTGGCCAAAGCGAAATTATTGAAAATAAGGTGGATAGATTGGTTTATAATGCTGACAAAGACATGGCCGCCAAAGGTGGCGATGCCAGTGATGTAATGCGAAAAGTACCAATGCTAACTGTTGATTTGGACGGAAATGTGTCGCTCAGAGGCAATCAAAATGTGAGAGTGTTAATAAACGGTAAGCCGTCGTCTATCATGGCGGGGTCGGTATCGGAGGCACTCAAACAGATTCCAGCCGATATGATAAAGTCTGTTGAGGTCATTACGTCGCCATCGGCCAAATACGATGCCGAAGGCTCGGCGGGTATTATTAACGTTATTACCAAAAAGAACAATCTGCAAGGTTTGCGTGGCTCGATAAATATTGGTGCGGGCAATCGTAGTAGCAATATTTTTGGGAGCATTAACTTTAAATATAAAAAACTAAGTATTGGTCTCAACTTAGGAGGCAATGCGCTCTATAACCCTACTGGTGGATATATTGTTACCGATAGACTTTTGGCAAATAACTCAACATTCAAGACTCGACAAGATAACGATGGACGACGTACTGGCGGTTTTGGAAATGCTCAATTGAATTTTGATTATGAAATTAACGCCAAAAACAACGTAACGCTATCGTTTAGAAACGGTCGCCGTGGTTTTGGTAATAGCACTAACCAGCTTACATACAGTGGTTTGGCTACCGACAATGTGCTGGCATCAATTTTTGGAAACAAAACGATTGCCAACAATACCTCCAACAATATTGATATTAACTTTGACTACACCCATAAGTTTGATAAACCAGGTGCGGAACTGTCGTTTTTGGCGCAATATGGCAACAATCTTAGCAACAATGACTACACCCGTGACCAATTTCGGACGACCGAAGCCGACATTTTTTATAGAGAACGTAGCGATAATAAACCTGTAAATAGAGAAGAGACTTTTCAGTTGGACTACGAAACACCGATTGGTACAGACCAAAAATTAGAGATTGGCGCAAAAGCTACTTTACGCCATATTGAGAGCAATACCGCTTTTTTTATAGACGACCTCAAAACAAATCTGGGCTATCAGTTGAGTAGCAACCGTAGTAATGTATTTAATTATGACCAAGATGTATATGCTACCTATCTGACTTATACGCTAAGTTTGCCAAATAAATGGAGTATCAAGCCAGGTGCAAGATACGAATATACAACAATCGGGGCTACGTTTCAGAACAAACCGCCAGTAGCTATACCTGATTATGCAGTGCTGGTGCCGAGTGTGTCAATCTCAAAGGCTTTTAAGGGCAGTAAAACGCTTCGGTTGAGTTACAATCGCCGAATCCAGCGGCCTTCGATGCAGTTTCTGAATCCGAACGTTACCCAAAGCGACCCACTCAATATTCAGTTTGGAAATCCATACTTAGACCCAGAGTTTACCGATAATTTTGAAATCAATTTCAGTACATTCTTCAAAACTACAACCCTCAACGTATCGGCTTTTACGGGGCAAACCAATAACTCAATCGAAACCATTAGATTTAGAGGCGACCCAACTCGATTGCAAGCACTTGTTTTGGCCAATGGTATTAACACAACAGGTATTGAAATCAATCCAAATGCGCTCATTACCACTTTTCAGAATATTGGCCAGCAGTACAGAACAGGTATGAATTTCTTTGGGTCGATTCGCCCTACTTCAAAAATCATGTTCAACATCAATTTCAATACCTATTATTTGACCCTAAATAGTCCAAGTTTGGGGCTATCTAATGCAGGCTTTGTGATGGACGGTGGCGGCTTTGCTCAGTTTACACTCAAAAACAACTGGAGTTTACAGGCTTCGGCTTTTGGTCGTGGCCGCCAGATACAGCTACAAGGCACGCAAGGTGGGTTTGCGTTTTATAATATGTCGATTCAGAAAGAATTTAAAAACAAAAAAGGAAATTTCGGTATTGGTATAGACAATCCATTTGCCGCTTACTTTGAACAAAGAGGTGAAATAACAAGTACCGCCGCCGACAATTCATTTACCCAAACTAACGTAAATCTCAACTATAACCGAGGTATTAAGTTTAAGTTTAGCTATAGTTTTGGTAAAATGACATTTGACGATAGTTTTTTTAAACGCAAAAAGAGCATCAACAACGACGACCAAAAACAGGGTGGCGACAGTGGCCAAAGCGCACCAGCCGCTGGTGGTAGAGGTGGTAATTGAGATTATAAAAAATAACTTTGACAACAAAAAATGTCGAGCAGTATCTGCTCGACATTTTTTGTTTATCTTTATGGCTCAATTACCCTATTGCTATGGCCAACAAACAAAAGTCATCATTGCTGTTCCATGGTCTGTGTCTCCACAGACCAGAGCGACATTCATGCCGCCGCTCGGCTCCGTCGAGTGGCAACTATCGACAGCCCTCTGGGCAACTGAACGACAAGCAAAGCTACTTTTTTGTATTGTTATTCCTGATTTTGTCAAATACTTCGACTATTGCCCAGGACTGCCCTCCAACCGTTTCGTTTACGCCAGTCCAACGCCCTAATTTTATTGAATGGGCTAAGTTTCCTGCTTTTTCGTTGCCCTTTAAAATTATTTATGAAGGCCCACGCTTTGGCGATATACAATCAAGTCCATTAAAACACGGATTTACCCATTTGGCTCGTTTTTCGGGGTCAGAGGGCGTTACGTTATTGCCCACGCAAAAAGCCATAACTTGGTATGGAGTGGCCACTTCTGCCCAACCACAGCAACCATGGGGCGACAAAGAATTAAAAAGTCCCTGGAACAATAATCTCAATTTATACAAACAAGGTTGGGAAAATACATTGGGTGCTTTTGCCAATAATTTTGGTAGTAATATGCTCAATTATAACCTCATAGCCTTAGATGTAGAA
>JAYVJH010000682.1:0-4389 GCA_043769455.1 Runella sp.
TCTGTCTTTGAAGACAATAATAAGCCTGAAATGCCTTTTAGACAGGTAGTGAGGCAGAAATTAAGACTACAACCAGACGAAGAGTTTACGGCATCGTTACCGCATAGTATTACTTGGGTATATTTCAAAATCAAAAACAACAACCTGACAGATACCCTCAAAACACTTTATTATGGCGGAAATCACATAAGTCTCACTATTTATGAAATAGATAAAAATGGTGTTTTTAGACAATCAGATAACGGTTTTCGAGTTGGGAGAATTACACATCAAGACAAATTTTTTCGCCGATTTAGTTTACCAATCGTGGTTTTGCCTCAATCTGAGCAAGCGTTTTGGGTTAGGCAAGAGTGTTTGTTTTATTTTACAAGATTTGCCCCAGTACTCTACAACGACCAACAATATGAACAACGAAGAAACCAAAAAATATTCAGACAATTAGCGTCTTTTGCCTTCCTTTGGCTGCTAATTGGTGTTTGTATGTTTTTGAGTTTGTTTTCATTTAGTCAATATGTGTTTTTCAAAAATCAAACGTCCTTTTGGTGGAGTACCTACTTGGCTATCAATGTTGTTTTTTTCTTGATGGTGTCTGATATTGTCCTCAATGTACCAGTTATTCCTTTTTCTGTCTATGATTTGTTTGTTACCGTTGAGTACCTTATTATTATTAGTTATCTTTTGTTTTTCAATTTGTTCCTAAATCTCAAACAGTACAACAACGCACTATATCGGGCTGTCAAATATATTATAGGTTTTGTATCTGTTGTTGCTGTGGTAGGTGTTTACTTGGTTTTTACCCAGTGGCATGCAGGTTATGTTTTTTATGACTATGCGTTTTATGCTACACAACTTGTTTTTTACGGTTTGCTTGTGGCAACGGCGTTTAGCAAAGTACCCAACAAAAAACTACTTTTGGCTGGCTCTGCATCGTTAGCTGTTTTTGCGCTCTATGCCGTGGTAATTTCTCAGTTGGGCATAGCAAATGCCGATATTTTGTGGCGAACACCAACCTTGATTTATGGAATGGGGGTTTTTGTGGAATTGGTTTTTGTATCATTGGCACTGAGTCAAAGAAATAGACAAATAGAAATCGAAAAAGGACTTCTCGAAAAAGAAAAACTACTTGAAGCCCAGCACATAGCCGAACTCACCAGTTCGTTTAAGCAGCAAATAGCGCAGACAGAAATTACAGCACTCAGGGCGCAGATGAATCCTCATTTTATTTTTAATTGTCTCAATTCAATTCAATATTTTACGGCCAAAAACGACTCTGAAAGCGCCTCTAATTATTTGGCTAAGTTTTCTAAGCTAATCAGGCTGGTGTTAGAAAATTCTCGTTCAGAAAAAGTTACTCTACAAAATGAACTCGAAACCTTGCGACTTTATATTGAAATGGAAGCTATGCGATTTCAAAATAAGCTCAGTTATAAACTAAGCATAAATCCAGATATAGACCAAGAATACATACAAATTCCGCCGTTGCTCTTGCAGCCCTTTGTCGAGAACGCCATTTGGCATGGACTCATGCACAAAGAAGAAGGCGGAAAAGTAACAATAACGGTAGAGTTACAAAATAATACAAGTAGAACTATTGATGAAGAGTTACAAACGATTACAGTTTTACGAATATCTATTGCCGACGATGGTATAGGTCGAGAAAAAGCAGCAGAGTTTAAGAGCAAAACGGCTACCAAAAACAAGTCATTTGGTATGAAAGTAACTGCCGACCGTATCAATCTTATCAATCAGCTCTACAAAACACAAACACAGATTCAGATTATTGACCTAAAAGACCCACTCGGTTTGGCCACAGGTACAAAAGTCATTATTGAAATTCCAGTATAGCAAATAATTAAAACAAACATTTTGTATTGTTACTGGTGGTATGACTGATGTAAAATTTTGATTAACCCTTAATAACCAACCGATTACTCAAATTGTGTTGTCATTGCTGATATTTAGTAATAATATTGCCAAACACACAAAACACTTATGAAAACAATAATTATCGACGACGAACCCAATGCTGTGGGCTTGCTGGAGCTTCGGTTGGCTCAATATTGCCCACAGATAGAAATTGTTGCTGCTTGTACTAACAGTGTAAAAGGCGTTGAGGCTATTAAATTGCACCAGCCCGATTTATTGTTTTTGGATATTGAGATGCCGCAGATGAATGGCTTTCAGGTATTGGAGGCTGTTGGAAATACGTCTTTCTCGTTGATTTTCGTAACTGCTTATGACAAATTTGCAATCAAAGCGTTCAAATACAGTGCTTTGGACTATATTTTGAAGCCCATCGAAATCGAAGAGTTAGTGGCAGCGGTGGCAAAGGTAGAAAAACACCGACAAACTAACTTTGAGCAGGTAACTCACCTCAAACAGCAGTTGGCCGCAGAGACCAAAGTACAACCAAACCAGATTGCACTACCCTATCAAAATGGTGTGAAGTTTGTTAATATCGACGACATACTCTATGCAGAGGCGGACAACAACTATACTAAATTTTGCTTAAAAGACGGTAAAATACATTTGGTTACTCGTTCATTAAAAGAAGTTCAAGAGTTACTCGAAGACCGTGGTTTTTTGAGGTTACATAGGCAGTATTTGGTCAATGTAGCGCAAATCATTAAGTTTGTAAAAGGCGATTCAAGCCATGTAGTAATGACCAACTTAGTTCAAATTCCTGTATCACGTATCCACAAAGAACAACTCATGGAACGTTTTGAATGGCTGTAGTCAGTTATCAGTTATCGTTCGCCCTGCGAACGATAATACTCAATACCGTACGGGCGGCCCCGTCAATACTACTGCTCAAACCTTGTTCTGCCGTCTTTTTTTGGATCTAAAACCTCGCCTTTCAGTCCTTTTTCTTTAAAATATGCTAAGTACGCATCTCTCATCAACAAGTTGAGTGGTTGGTTGCTGATTCGTTCCTTCAAGAACTCTGCACGGTCGCCGCCATTTGCTACATAGTCGCCCGTAACAACGGTATAGTTTCGGGTCAAGTCAAGCGGTTGCCCGCCTATTTTGAGGTCTAATACTTGATTTGTGTTTTTGTCTATCACCAACTCCATACCTGCTTGTGGCTCACGACGTTGAGCAATATAGTTTGCGAATTTTTGCATGGTACTGCCTGACAGCGTCAAAATCACTAATTCATTGTCAAATGGCATAATTTCATAAACATTGCCAATTGTAACGCCTCCCTGTGGTAATTCGGCTCTAATGCCGCCATTATTAGTAACGGCTATATCAATCATCTTACCAGTTTTTTGACGAGCGGTGGCAAGCATTAAATCGGCAATCAGATTGCCCAAATCAGACTCTGGCTGGCCTTTGGTAAGTCTTTTGGCCGACTGTACTATGACTGTACTCATCTTGGCATCGAGGCTGTCGTGTAGTGGGTTTATGTAGGTAGCTACTCGGCGTGATAGCTCACTTTCGGGCAGGCTGTCGGTAACGGCTGTTGTCTGGCTCGTTTTGGTATGTATTCTAAAATACCGATTGCACGAAGTAGTGCTTAGGGCTATCAATAAGACAAATACCTTAAAAATTGATTTCATTACATTGTTTATTTTTCTACAAATATAGTACTCTTAGGTCAAATGCAACCGATAGGTTTCTGGTTATGAACTAAAATAATTCAAATTGCCAAAAACTATTCTGTTATATCGTCTGTTAAAGTTTTATTAGACACAGTTCCATCAATCTATCAAAAAATCAATTCAGTCAAAACATGAATCTGAAATCAAAACAGTTATTACAAATACACACCCTTGGTCAGCTACGTGCTGCTGGTTATACACCAAAACCTATTAAACAAGAATTAAGAGATAATCTGATAGAAAAGCTTAAAAACAAGGAAACCGTTTTTCCAGGCATTTGGGGTTACGAAGATACAGTACTGCCCGACATTGAGCGAGCGATATTATCAATGCACCATATTAATTTGTTGGGGCTTCGTGGTCAGGCCAAAACCCGTATTGCTCGTCAGATGGTTAAATTATTGGACGAATATATACCTGTCATCACTGGCTCAGAACTCAACGACGACCCCATGCAGCCGCTCTCACGCAATGCCAGAGATTTAGTAGCCGAAAAAGGCGAAGACACACCAGTCAGTTGGTTGCACAGAGATGAGCGTTATACCGAAAAACTCGCCACTCCCGACGTATCGGTCGCCGACCTAATTGGCGATGTAGATCCCATCAAAGCCGCCAGCCTCAAATTGCCCTATTCTGACGAGCGAGTGATTCACTTTGGCCTTATTCCCCGTTCGCACCGTTGTATATTTGTCATAAACGAGCTTCCAGACTTACAGGCACGTATTCAGGTGTCGTTGTTTAATATTTTGCAAGAAGGCGATATTCAGATACGTGGTTTTAAACT
>JAYVJH010000683.1:0-2599 GCA_043769455.1 Runella sp.
CCCAGTCGTACCAAATAAATCGCCCACCACGCTGCATCTGGTCATAGTGGCCGAGCATGACGGTATTGTGAGAGGCCGTTCCAGCAAAATAATTGACCCACTTGTCATCGGTATTGTATTTGTACGAGCCAGCGTCTCTGAGTAAGTTTTGACCGTTCGCCCAAATGTCCAAATGTAAGTTATCGGCCTGAAAAGGGCGGTCTTTGTACGCCCCACAACGAATGAAGGTAAGTGTCTGACCGTCTTTTGCTATAAAATATCCACCTTTATCGAAGTGAAGTGTGAAGAGTGAAGAGTGACGAGTGTAGAGTGAAGAGTGATAGTTAGAAACTGATAACCATGAGGCATCTTCTGAATCGTTAGTGGCTTTGCCCAGCACTGCCGCCAGTGCGTTGAGTTGTGGGCGGTAGTCTCTAAAATGGGCATCGTTCATTTTAAAAAACAAAGCACCATCGTTGTTACCATAATTGGGTAGCCAGCCTGTTTGTTGGTCTTGGCAGGCTTGCAAAAATTCAAGCGACTTATTGGCTCGCTCATAAACGACATCGCTCCAGCGGTCATTGTTTTTTTCTGCCAGTGCTATGCCCCAAGTCAATAACTGCACCACGACACGGTGGTAGTTCATCGAAAACTGTAAAAACGTACCATCTTCATAAATTTGGTATTTGATTTCTTCCTCAAACCATTGCTTGCCTACGGTTTTCCAGCGTTTGGATTCTTTAAAAAACGGGTACAACAGTCCAACTAAATACAGTGTCAGAGTTTCGGTAAGGGCGTGGTTGTTGCGAACGGCGATTCTCGAAAAATCAATATTTGCTTCTACGTGGCACATTTGCCAATAAATTGAATCAATGATTTTGTCAAATCGTTGCTCGGTCAGTAGGGGGGAGTTTTTGTAATAATTAAGAACAAAAGTCCAGTTTAGCACTCGCAGTGATATTTCTTGGCTACATCGCCAGTTGGGGCCGCAGTTTATGGGGTTGTGGTCTATCCAGTCGATTATTTCCTCAAAAATCAACTCGCTCGTGTCGGTTTGGGCATGGTAGTCGTACCTGATGAGGGTATAAATAAAAGCAAAGCGAGATTTTTCCCAGACGTATTTTATATCGCCAGCCTCGGGCGACAGGTCGGCTATGTCTGTCCAATGTTTTGCAGCATCGTATCGGTAGCCTGTTTCGGGATTAGTAAGCCAGTCAGGCACTTTCTTGTATTCTGCACCAAAAAAAAGCAAGTAACCATTCTTAAATTGGGCTACTTGCTTTTCTAAAATATCGGCAGCCTCGGTAGAGTGAGGTAAAGTAATGGTTTGTTTACAATCAAAGAAAAAAACAGTAGTTTGTTTTTTCCATTCGTCAATACCTGTCCATTTCTGAAATTTGGTATTGGTCGGGAAGTGGCTTTTTAGTAGGCCAGAACGCCGCAAAAATTCATACTTAATTCTAAAAAAAACATAGCGCAGGCCCATGTTTTGCATAAAGTGTACGGCTGTTTTGAGTACGTTCACAGTCTAATTTTATTCTGTAACCTTTGCTACTTTTTTGGCTCTCTTTTTGGGGGCTTCGACCACTGCTATTACTTCCTCAACGGCTGCCACCTCTGCTACTGGCTCTACTATGGTTTCGGGCGTGGCTTCTTCTTCAATTATGGCCTCTGGTTCAAAGAGTTCGGGCATATTTTTTATCAGAATGTTATACCAGTTGGCGAGTTTTCTCATATCCGACAGATATACACGGTCTGTGTCGTAGCCTGGTGTTACGGCTTCCATAAAGTCCACGAGTTCATAGTCCGAGAGTGCCTTTACGTCAAATGGTTGGCCTTCGTACTTGGTGTGGGCGTTTCTCAAAATAGTGCCCAGCAGGGTAGCTTCGTTACCATCGGCCATAAAAATAGAAATGTCTTTGAGTGCCGACACTCTGGCTGTTGGCCCAATCATTGTTTTTTCACGTTTGTCGTCAAGGCTTTCGACAATTACCCCAACCCGGCCAGGCTTGACAATTTTGAACAAACCACCTTTGCCCGAAACGTTTACAATGTCTTTCAATAATTCCATAATACTTCTCAATATGTTAGTTTATGCAAAAATACGGGTTTTATAGCAAAGACAATAATTGTTACCATAATTATTATATTTCAATATCTATTGCAGTTGGCTTTGGCTAACTGACAACTCACAAAATGAAACTTTCGAGTTATTGCTTTCGTTAGCAAAATATCCAATTTACAAATTTGTACTCAATGAATCACCAATCTTTGCCACTATCGGTTATTGGCGCATTTCCAGCGTTATTTTTAGATTATATTGCTCAAAAACAATCGCTCAAACCGTTTTATGGGCAGTTTCCGATAGTCGATAATTTTGAAAAACAAATAGAAGCTAAAATTTTTGACGATAAAAAAAGGCAAACCTTAGTAACTGCTCTCGAACGGCAATACAAAGCCATTAAAGTCAAGCCAGAGTTGTCTAAGCTACTCAATACCAATACCTTCACGGTAACAACTGGCCACCAGCTCAATATTTTTACGGGGCCGCTGTATGTAATTTATAAGATTGTAACGGCCATCAACTTGGCCAAAAGCCTCAAACAAAAATACCCAAACT
>JAYVJH010000684.1:0-2957 GCA_043769455.1 Runella sp.
TATCCCGTATGGTAAGGTATGGCGCACAGGTGCCAACGAAGCCACGACTTTTACTACCAACGAACCCGTAAAGTTTGGCGACAAGACCGTACCAGCAGGCAAATATACACTCTGGACGATTCCCGAAGCCGACCATTGGACAGTGATACTCAACAGCAAGCAATATGGTTGGGGGGTAAGTTTTGGCGGAGTGGCCAGCCGTGAGGCCGAAGCCGATGTAGCCCAAATACAAGTACCTGTTGAGGCTGTGGCCGAAAGCGTAGAAAAATTCAATATCTCGTTCAGCGACTCAACACAGGCCATGATTTTGGTTTGGGACAAGACCAAAGTTACCGTGCCGTTGAAGTAATTTTTGTCAAATTTAAAGAAGTCTATTTTCAAGGAAGTCTTCACTCAAAGTGAAGACTTCCTTTTTTTGTTAATACTTCACTCCAAACTCCGCCGCCGACTCGTTGATGGCTTCGTCTGTCAAACTCTCTGAGGCTATCAATACTCGATACTTAAACGTAGTACTTTCACCATTTTTGAGTTTTAAATTCAGCGTTTCTTTGCCTTTACTAAATACCGCTTGCCCAAGCGGATTGGCGGCAAAAAGTCCATATCCTCGTGCGTGCCAGTAGGTGGGGTAGCCTGTGTTTTTTGGGTGGTCTATGAATATTAGATTGATGACTTCATCGTCCATTTTTCCTCTCAAATTGCACCAAGCCGAGCGAGTTCCCCAGACAGCATCGCCCTGTATTCCTTCTTTGTTTCGGTAACTGCCCGATACGCCAGAGTTATTCATCACAGGCACGCTGGTTGCTACGCCGCTGGCATCGGTAAAGACCTCGGCTTTGTCTGAGGGCTGCTCCAACTGTCGAGCTACTCTGATGGCAATCATACCGTCTTTTACGTCCTTAAAAGTTACGTCTGTTCTGGCTGTCAGCGTTGTTATTCTGTCAATCTGGCGTTTGCTGCCTTTGCCCCCAAAAACGTAAGTCGTCGTTTCTTCAATCATTACATTGTTGTTTTTATCAAGCCAATTAGCTGTTACGGTCAGTTCGCCTTGTGTTTTTCCGTTTTTGATTTGCTTGATTCCTGTATGGACAATCGTACCATAAATAGCTTTGGGATTGGGTGGTGTGTTTGAATTGTTCCAAAAATCATGGCCATTTACATCTTCATAGTTGAGCCACATACCTACATGGTGCGGGTGGTCGATGCGCTCATTGGGGCGAGGGTCGAGTGGCCAGCCTCGGGTAATTATCGTACCTTTTGCACTTCGGATTGGGTATAAAACTGCTTTTTTGAGAACGTCAGCATTGGGATAAAAATAAGTAGTGAATGGCTTACCGCCAACCAATACCTCTACTTTTTTGTCGGTCGGGTTATCAATCAGTCTGACTTGGGCAATGGCTGCCGTTGATAATATTGTAAAGGCGATAATTTTGGCGATTTGCATAGTTTTATGTTTTGTTACAAAAGTCAAAGGCATAGATTTTTTACTATTTTTTACGATTAAGTTGTAAATTGCAAACAAAAATATTTCATGAAACACCCTCAACAAAAAACACTCGGCTACTGGCTATGGCGCATTGGCTTTGCCGTGTTTTATCCTGTCATATCGGTCTTTACTTTTGTGTTTTCGATGTTGCTACAAGTTTTTTCGTGGTTGTCGCAGGGGTTAGTTTGGGTTTTGAAAGGTGGTAAGTCATGATTATAGATGTAGTCGCCGACTTACTCAATGCCAAAGTCGAGCAGTACAATCGCCCTGATTTTATTGCCAACGACCCCATTTCGATTCCACATTTATTTACCCATAAACAAGACATCGAAATCATGGGTTTTTGGGCGGCTGTGCTGGCTTGGGGGCAGCGCAAGACGATTATCAATAAATGTAAATTGCTGATAGAAATGATGGACAACGCCCCTCATGATTTTGTACTAAACCACACCGAAGCCGACCTAAAACCTTTTCTGACTTTCAAACATCGTACTTTTAATGCTACTGATACGCTTTATTTTTTGCAGTTTTTTCAAAATTACTATCAGAAATACGAATCCTTAGAAACAGCTTTTAGTCAGACACTTAGCCCTCAAAACACAAACGTAGAAGCGGGTCTCATATACTTTCATAATCAGTTTTTTGATTCAGAACATTCGCCCGACCGTACCCGCAAACACGTGGCTACGCCCACACGAGGCTCGTCGTGTAAGCGGCTCAATATGTTTTTGAGATGGATGGTCAGACAAGATAAGATGGGAGTAGATTTTGGACTTTGGCGGCAGATTAGCCCGTCGCAGTTGGTTTGCCCCTGCGATGTGCATGTGGACAGAGTAGCTCGAAAGTTAGGACTCATTAGCCGCCCAAAAACCGACTGGAAAACGGCCATTGAACTAACTGAAACTCTCAAAATCCTCGACCCCAGCGACCCCGTCAAATACGACTTTGCACTTTTTGGGCTGGGCGTAGAGGGCGAAATGTAAAAATGTGTATGTTTGGTGTAGGCATAAAAACAGCAGAATGGTATAATTGAGAAAAGCAATATTACTGTCGGGAGACTAATAAAAATAAAATCCTTAAATTTGTATTTATTGAATACACAAGAAAAATGATAGCACAAAAGACTTTAAACCATACATTACACATAGCAAAATTTTCAAAGAGAGATGAATTCTATACTCAACTGTTGGATATAGAAAGCGAATTGAAACATTACAAAGAACATTTTAAAAACAAGGTGGTTTTTTGTAATTGTGATGACCCAAGAATTAGTAATTTCTTTCATTATTTTTCACATAACTTTGAAAATTTAGGATTAAAAAAACTTATCACAACTTGTTATAGAGAATGACAAAACAATTTGGAAATTTATATTATAATACAAATTTGCATTATGAAAAAACAAGTTTCAATCAGCGAGCCAGAGCGTTTACTTCGCTTTATGAATTCTTTTAAAGAGAATCATAACGAAGAT
>JAYVJH010000685.1:0-2841 GCA_043769455.1 Runella sp.
GTGGATTTCTGAAAGTTCGTCACTTTTAGCTGCAGCTTTCCAGTGTCCAAAATGTAGGCCCGAGATGGAGGAAGAAGTTTTCTCTTTAGAGCGGTTCCAATACTCCTGGAAATCCTTGTGTGAGATAGATGCTCCGATGGAAAGCTATGGTCGAACAATTGAGAGGAAATCCGGAAATATCGATCCCGGTCCCAACCACTACAACCAATCTTGGTGGTGATGGTACGTCGACGACCACTGAGTTTTGTACGATGCTGACTATATAAACACGCTCACAGTAACAGGACAATTGGGTTATGTTTTTTCTGAAAACGCCCGAACCAATCTACGAGCAGACTTATACGACTATAACGTCAAGAGATTAGAAGCAGCTTGGGGAAGACCCAGGGCAGTAATAACTTGGAACAACTCAATTGTTTTTAAGAAAAAACTTTTTGCAACCTTGGACTTGTATTATTTAAATGGATTGAAGGCTAAAAATTTTCAAGCCAATAAAATAATTGACATGAAAGACATCATTGACTTAAATTTGAAAATTGATTATTTACTGACACGTAATTTTTCTGCTTATATATCAATTAACAACATTTTGGGTCGTCAATATGAAAGATTTGCGTATTATCCACAACAAGGTTTAAATTTTCTTGGTGGTTTATCTTTTTCTTTTTAACTTCGCTCCATCAACACAAAAATAACATGATAGGTGTCTCTGAATATATCAAAAAATTATTGTACGAGCAAGATTGTGTCGTAGTCCCCGAACTGGGTGGGTTTTTATCTCACTTCAATCATGCCGCTTACAGTGGTATCAGTGGGCTATATCATTCTCCAGCCAAACGCGTGGCATTCAACGAAGCATTAAAATTAGACGACGGGCTATTGATTCATTATATATCTGTAAATGAACAAATTAAACGAGAAGATGCACAAGTACGAGTCCGACAATTTGTAGATGAAGTAAAGTTAGAAATCAATAAATTGGGTAATTACCAGTTGTCTGACATCGGTGTATTGTTGTTTAATCAAGAAGGCAGCTTATTGTTTGAACCTAACAATGGTATAAATTTTTTTCAAGAAGGCTATGGGCTTAAATCGATACCTGCAAGTACCGTTACACCTCAGGTATCAATAGAATACAATGAATCAGAATTAGACATAACAGACAGATTACCAGTTGAGCAGCCAATCAAACCTGTACGTTGGCGTTCTAAAGTAGCAATGTATTCGAGTAGTATATTGCTGGTTGGTGGTCTTTTTTATGCTTCATCTGATACATCTATTTCGAGTAGTTCAAGAAGTAGTTTCAATCCGCTTGATTTGTTTACAAAAAAAACAAATGCTGATATAACCAAAAAAATCCCAAATATTCGTACTGATAGTGCTAAATGGGACACAAAAACGAAAATAGAGATTTCTACGGTTGAAAATAAAAAACCTATTATACTTCCGAAAGTCATAGGAATGGGCGCTTTTCCAGTAAATAAAATTGAGTCAGAATTAGTTATTAACAAAGTACCGAAGCCGAAAGTACAGGTTACTTCTGATATAAATGCAAGTTTTTTTATAATTGCTGGTGCATTTGCCAAACAAGGAAATGCACAAAGATTAGCCGAAAAACTGAAGAAATTAGGCTACTCTGATGCCTCGGTGATGACGATTGGAGACAATAAATTGTATAAAGTTTCAGTAGTTGGTCTGTCATCACAAGCACGTGCTGTGTCTCAAATGCCCCAAATTAACAAAATAGCTAAGGCTAAATCATGGATATTTTCGGAAGACTAAGCTCAAATTACAGATTTTAAAGGGGCTAACGCCCCTTTTTTTATGTAAATATTGAAATACTAATATAAACTTATCATCGTTTATGATAACATTGAATGGTGTTTTTTAAGGAGTCGTGGGTATATAGTATGGAGTCGTGAGTTAAATACAATGCTGTTAATCAGTAAGTTATCAAAATAAAAATACCGTATTACTTTTGAATAAGTACTTAAATATAAATCAAATAATTACAAAATGTATTTAGAGAAAAACGAACTTGATAAAGAAAATCAAATAATAGCCTTTGCTGGTGCTATTGTGTTTATGTCAGTGCTTTTGTTGGCGATGATGTTTATTAAGATTTTTCAACAACTACCAAAAAATACAGAAGTTATAGAATATGTGGAAGTAAATTTTGGGACTTCTGCCGTTGGCTATGGTAAAGTACAAAATTACAATAAAGCCAGTGATTTGCCTCGTAATGAAGATGTAAAAAAAGAAAGTGATATTCCAAAGGTTAAATCCAAGCCTAATTTTGTAAAACCAACACCAGTACTGTCAAAGCCAGAGATAACTAAGCCAACAAAGGTCAAAAATACTCCCTCACCTATAACATCAAAATCAGAAATCCTTGTTGAGGCATCAGAAAAAATATCGAAATCATCAAAAATAGTAACTAAAAATAAGCCAACAGAAATACCAAGTACGCCCACACCACCAAAAAAAGAAATCAACAATGATGCCCTTTTTAAAAAATCATCTGGCAGTTCTGGCAGTAATGGTACGTCGGGTAAGGCATCGGGAACTGCTGGAAACAACAATGGCGACAAACCTGGAACAGTTGGAGACCAAGGAAACCCAAATGGAAAAATTGATGCGGGTAGTTTATACGGAAAGCCGGGTGGTTCTACCCAAGGTGTAGCTCTAAACGTTTCGGGTTGGGGTATGGGAAGTAGGCCAATAGTTAATGATGACTCTAACGAAGCAGGTAAAATAGTTTTTGAACTTAAAGTCGATGACACAGGAGACATAATATCTGTTCGTGTCAAAGAATCAACAGTTAGTCAGTCTGTTGTAGAA
>JAYVJH010000686.1:0-9053 GCA_043769455.1 Runella sp.
GGCATTGGCGTTGCGCTCGTATTGGTTACAGCAGTAGCGATGTATTTAAATCGTGAAAAATATGCCAGTATCATGTCGTAATTTATTCTGATAATATCAATAAAAAAGCACCTGCTCTCTGAGAGTAGGTGCTTTTTTATTGATATGATAAATCGATGTATCAATGGTTTTTGTTATATTTGGCATTTTTTCAACCTAAATTATAACTTATTCTTTAACAAATGTCAGTACAACAACCATTTGAACAAGTAAAAAACATTAGAACCCAAGAAAGGGTATGCGAAATAGCATGGTTTGATGACCTCTGTGGCGGCGATACTGAGTTTTTGGGAAATATAGATCCCGACCGCCGTAGCAATTATGAAAACTGTAAAAATATACTACTCACCGCCGACCGCTTAGGCTACAAGAATATTTTGTTGCCTACGTCGTACGTCGTTGGCCAAGAGGTTTTGACCTTTGCAGGGGCGGCAGGCGCACAGACCGAGCAGATTAGCTTACTGGCGGCCATCAGAACGGGCGAAATTCACCCGCCAATGCTGGCACGGCACATTGCCACACTTGACCATATCTTGAAAGGTCGCTTGACCATAAATATCATTAACTCTGACCTACCTGGCACAAAAGAAGACCATGAACTACGATATAAACGCTGTGAAGAGGTAATAGAGATACTCAAACAAGGCTGGACACAAGACCGAATTGTGTTTGATGGCGAAATCTATAAAAATATCAATATGTCGGCAGCACCTGTTAAGCCTTATCAGCAAAATGGTGGACCGTTACTATATTTTGGAGGTATTTCGCCAGGCTCAAAAGAAATTTGCGCCAAACATTGCGATGTGTTTTTGATGTGGCCAGAACCCGAACACAGTATTTATGCTACAATGCAAGACTTGGCCGAGCGTGCCGAAAAGCATAATCGTACCTTAGATTTTGGTTTTAGAGCGCACGTTATTGTTCGCAAAACCGAAGAAGAAGCTCGGTCATGGGCCAAACGTATGATGTCTAAGTTTGACTTGACACAGGCCGAGGCACTCAAACACCGCACCCAAGATTCAAAGTCGGCAGGGGTATTGCGGCAAGACGAATTTAGAAAACAAGCCGATAGCGATGATTTTATTGAACCATATCTTTGGGGTGGAGTCGGTCGGGCGAGGTCTGGTTGTGGGGCGGCCATTGTGGGTAATCCTGAACAAGTACTCGAAAAACTCAATCGGTATATGGACATGGGCGTTCGCTCGTTTATATTGTCGGGCTATCCGCTGCGTGAAGAGTGTGAATATTTTGGAGAGTTAGTGCTGCCTCATTTACCAAACGTGCGGCTATCTGAGTTACAAGGCCGAACACCCAAACAAGAACCCATAACACCACTCACAACAGGCGAACTGCGATACGGATAAAAAAAACATTGGACGATTAGATATGGGATAAACTAAACCCAAAATCTAACGTCCAACGTCTTCAATACTATTTTTAAGTACTTATTCAAAACCAATACAGTATTGTAATTTTGATAACTTACTGATTAACACCATCATATTTAACTCACGACGCCGTACTATATACTCATGACTATTTAATAAATACGTTTCAATTTTACATTTTCGACGGGGCGAATAATAAGCGGCACTTTTTCTATTTTGACGGCGCTACTGTCGAGTCCAAACCATTTGTCTTCGGTAGTGGTAGAACTCTTGATAAAGAAATAAGCTTCCATTATTATTCTTTCAAAAAACGGTAGGTCGTTTTCAACCGATAGAAATCGCTCCAAAACTACAAACCTAAAATCGCCAGTTACGTTGTGTTTGTTGAGCGACTCGTAACGACTGGTGATATCTACTTCTTTGTTTTTTACCATTTCTTCAATCACTTTTCTGAAATATAGGTTTATTTTTTGCTCTACTCTAAAACCTAATCGAAAATTAACTTTCACCAAGTCATCGGGTGCAATGATATTTACCTTGTACTCCATTGTATATGGGTCGTCGGTTGTGTCCACGTGTACAAACCAGTAAATGTCGGCACGTTTAGGGCGTTTTTGAAATATTGAATAAATAATTTTTGACTCAATTTCGCCCACCCGTGAGGCGTTGCTCATAAAGACAAGGTGAGTGGCATACTTTGGAATTGTAATATCTGAACTCAATTCTTTGATAGAATCAATGTATTTTTCTAAACCATCGTACTCTGTCAGTCGTAATTTAATATAAAATGCCTTGTACCAAATAAACATAACAACGCCGATAACTGAGGCAATGACGATTGTTACCCAACCACCATGAAAGAATTTTTGTAGATTGGCAACTAAAAACGAACCCTCGATGGCAATATAAACGACAATAAACACAACAACGACTTTCATCTGGTAACGTTTGACATATAAATAGTAAGACATCAGCAGGGTTGTCATGAGCATTGTGAGCGTAATGGCCAGACCGTAAGCACCCTCCATATTAGACGACTCCCTAAAATATAAAACTACACCAATACAACCCAACCAAAGCAAGAAGTTCATACTTGGTACAAACAACTGCCCCTTTTGAACCGATGGATAACGAAGCCGTACTTTTGGCCAAAAGTTAAGGCGAATAGCCTCGCCCACGAGTGTAAATGAGCCGCTTATCAAAGCCTGACTTGCAATGATAGCCGCCAGTGTTGCAATGACAATACCGGGCAATAAAAACCATTGGGGCATCATTTCAAAAATCGGCTTTCTTTCGCCCAATGCCGTGCCTATATGTTTCAATGCCCATGCACCTTGACCAAAATAGTTGAGTAGCAGGGCAGTTTTTACAAAAATCCAGCTAACTCTAATATTGCCACGACCACAATGGCCCAAATCTGAATACAGAGCTTCTGCACCAGTCGTACACAAAAATACGGCACTCAGTAGCCAAAAGCCCTCGGGGTATTCAAACAACAAATGATAGGCGTAGTAGGGATTGATGGCCTTGAAGACACCGATGTTTGAGCCAATATTTAGTACTCCCAATGTGGCCAACATACCAAACCAAACCATCATAATTGGCCCAAAAGCCTTACCAACTATACCTGTGCCGAGTGTTTGTACCAAAAACAGTAATGTAATGATGGCAATCACGATGGGTACTGTTTCTATATTTGGATACAAAATACGCAGTCCTTCTATGGCCGATGCTACCGAAATAGGCGGTGTAATGACCCCGTCGGCCAAGAGCGTACAAGCCCCAACCATGGCAGGAACAGTGAGCCATTTGGCATGACGACGAACGAGCGCATAAAGAGCCAAAATACCACCTTCGCCCCGATTGTCGGCTCTCAAAATCAGAATAACATATTTGAGCGTAGTCTGAAGAGTTAATGTCCAAAAAATACATGACAATGCGCCCAAAATTACATCTTCGCTGATGGCATTGGTTTTGCCAATAATCGACTGCATGACGTACAGTGGCGAAGTACCAATGTCGCCATAAATAATACCCATTGCAACCAAAAGCCCTGCTGCTGTTGCTTTGTCGGAGACTTTGTGATGACCACCGTTACCGTTTTCCATGATAAATGACGAAGTAAATGTTTAAAATTATAGTTTGTTAGGTTAATGACAGCTCAGTTTTTTTAAAGCAATTCAATCAAGCCTGTGAGCCAATCTGACTTGAAAAAAAATATAATGATTGGCAAAACTAAAACAATAGTCCAGATAATTACCAGAAAATTTGAATTTGGCTTTGCTACCACAGTCTCGGATTCTCTAAAAAATAAATAGAATGGTATTTTGAAATAATAAAACAATGAAATAGCAACATTCAAAAGCCCTACCACAAATAGCGATGTCAGTAAATAATTGTTGGGTTGATTGCTCTGCCAAAGTGCCGAAAATACTAATAATTTGGCCGTAAAGCCTGCCGTAAGCGGCAGACCGACCAACGAGACGAGTACAACCGTTAAAAGCACAGCAAACAATGGCTGAGAATGGCCCAAACCAGCTAAATCTCTGATGTCTTGACTATCGCTTAGTAAATCTAATAACAAAAATGCGGCCAAATTCATAGAAACATAAACTGAAATATAAAAAACAGTACTCTCGACTCCTACTTGATTGAAAGCCACCAACCCAACCAACATAAAGCCTGCTTGGGCAATGCCCGAATAGGCCAAAAGTCGTTTGTAGTTATTTTGGGCCAATGCTCCCAGATTGCCAACCAAGATGCTGATTAATGAAATGAGAGCAATATAAGACTGTAAATCGACTGGTAATATACTGACAACCCTCATCAAAACCAGCAACGCCGCTGCTTTGGGCGCAACCGACAGAAACGCTACGACAGCCGCAGGTGCAGATTCGTAAACGTCAGGTGTGTAGGGGTGAAAAGGCACAAGAGATAGTTTGAAAAAAATACCCGCCAGAGACAATACCCCGACAATAAAAATAACTTTGGGCGAATTTTGAGATAAATTTTGAGCAAATATAGGGTCAGTAAAATCAAGAGTACCCGTCAGACCATACAACCATGAAAAACCATAGAGCATTATTGCCGAACACACAGCCCCAAAAAGCAAGTATTTGAGTCCACCCTCAGCCGACTGTCTGCCTGTTCCAAAAGCTACCAACAAATAACCCCCGATTGACACTAATTCGATTGATAAATAAATACTTAGGCCACTGACGGCCATCGTCATCAGATACAATCCCAGTAGCGTGGCAAGCAAAATAGAATAAAACTCAACAGGCAAATCGGTTTTTTTGATTCGGACATGAACGACCGTACAAATAGCGACAATTGTTAGCAAAATCTTGAAGTAAACAGCCTTTAAGTCTAAAAAAAGCAAATGTTCAAACAAAAATTGAGGTTCAATTGTCCATTGATTCAGTACCAACAATAGCGATAGCCCCAAAAATACCAAAGTAAAAACAAATAGAATAGTACGCTGATTGGCAGACCAACGACTAATTTTTAGTAAAATCTCGGCCACAAGTGTTAGTACAAAAGCCACGCCCAAAAACAATTCGGGCATGAATTGGGGCAGAGTGCCTATAATTTGTTCGAGTTGTGGTAGTAATGGCAATGGATTGGTGTATAATTTTGACACAAAAATAAGACTTATCAGTTATAAATTTTGCTAACCACGAATTATGCGTAAATTTGCCATCAAAAACCAAAACCATTAAGTCAAGTATATGCCACCAGCACAACCGCTCATGTCGATTCCAGACGTAATTAGCCAGATACCATTGGACAAATATCTTTGGCTCGCTACCACCCTTTTTATAATTGGGGTGATAGGTGTGCTAACACGCCGCAATGCCATTGTGGTTTTTATGAGTATCGAACTCATGCTCAATGCCGTAAACTTGTTGCTAATTGCCTTTTCGTCTTATCGGTCCGACCCTACAGGGCAGGTTTTTGTGTTTTTTATTATGGCTGTAGCTGCCGCCGAGGTAGCTGTTGGGCTTGCTATTATTGTGATGATTTATAGAAATACCCGAACGATTGATATTGGATTTTTGAATAAATTGAAGTTTTGAGTTAGCAATTCTAACAAATATGTGATAACTATGTGCGCCGTTGTTGGTGTTATCACCAACAACAAATTTGGATTAAAGTTAAAATGATGTTAAAGTAGGTATGTACTCAAACTATATTCAATTTTTTACGGCGACTATTTTATGGTGGAAAAAATTACTTGCACCTGATAAGTACAAAGAGTTGATTGTCAAGAGTATGAAGTTTTTAGTTGAAGACAACCGAGTTAAAATCTATGGTTCTGTGATAATGCCAAATCACATTCATTTGATTTGGCGAATAAACGATAATCATTTGCGAGAAGACGTACAACGTGACTTTCTCAAATACACAGCCCAGCAGATTAAATTTGACTTGCAAGCGTCTCACCCGCAGGTGCTGCCACATTTTGAAGTTAATCTCAAAGACAGAAAATACCAGTTTTGGGAAAGAAATCCTTTGAGTATAGATTTGTTTGATAGAAAGGCAGTAGAACAGAAATTAGTTTACATTCATAATAATCCATTGCAGGCAAAATGAAATTTGGCTGTCAATCCAAATGATTATTGGTACTCGTCAAGCTGTTTTTATGAAACTGAAAAAGACGATTTTGGTTTTCTATCGCATTATATGGATGACTATTGACATAGGATTTAGTTGATAGTGAAAAGAGCCGTTTTGTTGTTGGTGATAACACCAACAAAGGCATAATGATTCTGACTAACACGATAAGGTTTAAAAGTTAGGTCTGTGAAGTTATAGACCACGCGATATGTTACAAAATAAATTAGATAGAAAACTATTATGACTAAATATATACTGTATTTTGCTTTACTTGTAAGCATTTTTAGCTGTAAAACTACAAAATTAGCTGATCAGGAAGTTATGACCATTCTTTATAATCAGTTAAAAAGTAGTAACCAACCACTAATAACTGTTAAAGATAGCTTGTTTAGGAGCATAGAGTTTTTAGATTTAGATGGTGATAAGGATTCAACTGATATACTCGTTTATCGATTTATAGGTAGGTATCCATCTGGCGAATTAGATGACGAAAAGACTAAATTAGACTTGTATCAATATAGAGAGAACAAACTCAATAGCATCTTTTTAGATACTACTGATATACAAGTATCATTTCAGAACTTTCGTGTACTTACATTAGATGGCAAGCGAGTTTTGTTTTTTTGGGCAAATCCATCAGGAGGAAGTTCGGGTAATACGCCTTTGTATGAATTTTCCGCTTATTTATTTGAAAACAACAAACTTAATCCACTAAAGCTCACCGATGAATTAACTAATATTAGTAATGGTCATTTCTGGTTAGATTCTTCAGGAAGACCAATAGTTAGAGATGAAGATATTGGCGTGTCCTACGTTTTGAGTAGGGATAATGGAAAAATATCTACTCAAATAATACCTTGTCCAAAACTGAGTGAAATACCAGCTAATAGTACCAGCTATATATTAAACGTTAGAACAGATACCGTTAATTCCGAAACTATTACTTCAATCACACGCAATTCTATTACTGATAAAAAAAAGCGATTCGTAAAAATTGTAGATTTATCTGGAGCCGATAGTATCAGAGCCGATGTAATTCATTTCAATGTTAATGATAGATTGTATATTTGTGGGTGCTCTGATAGAAGATTGTCCTACAATCTTGCTGATATACCCCCTTTTAGAGATACTATCTCTATTTACGGCAGGTACTTCATTTTCAATTCTAAAAATAAAATTCAAATAACTCTTGATAAGTACGATAAAAGGGGCTTTATAATAAAGACTGATTAGAGCCGTTTTTTTATTTTGGATGTTCGTAGCTCTTCCGTGGTCTGTGTCTTCACAGAACACTGCTTGGGTCTGTGAAGACACAGACCACGGAAGAAAGATTTAGTTGATAGTGAAAAGAGCCGTTTTGTTGTTGGTGACAACACCAACAACGCCATAAAGGCATAAAAAGACCACAGAACAGATTACCCAACAACGGAAGAAAGATTTAGTTGATAGTGAAAAGAGCCGTTTTGTTGTTGGTGATAACACCAACAACGGCCTAAAAAGACCACAGAACAGATTACCCAACAACGGCAAAACAAATATTGATTATGCAAGCCATAGAAATAGATAGCTTTTCCGTGGTCTGTGTCCTCACAGACCTAAAACTAACCAAGACAGGGACTTGAAACAAAGAACATCAAAATAGTTAAATATCGTAATTCAAGAATGGACTTTGATAGTGCAATCCTACTTTTTCAACAATGCAAATGAAAATACCAAGAAAAATAGATGATAAGTTAAAAAACGCAGTTGTTCAGTTCCAATTTGTGTCTAACATACCATCGGGGACTATTTTAGGGTATTTTTATAGTAGATTCAAGAATGAAGTACGCCTGATTCCACCATTAAAAATGCCACTATTTTCTAGTGGATTACTGGTTGGCGTTCAAGAATCTACCCAAATAATAATAAATCTTGATAATAACTTCACTATCGATTTAAAAGATAACAGCATTACATTTGATTTGGCTGATGGATACAAAGGTTGGGACTTATATATGGAAACAATCGAAAAATATATGTTTCCATTGTTTGAACATAAAATCGTTTCAAGCATTGAACAAATAGGAGTTCGTTACATTAGTAATTTCGATAACGTTTTGATTTATGACCACATCAAAGGCATCATAAACTTAGAACTAATAGAAAGCGCTACAAGAGGTCAATCTCGATTTGAATTTAATAAAAATAAGTGTACTATCGGCTTGAACTTAATAAACGGGGCTGTATATGAGGCTGATAACAAGACGACAGATGTATCTATAATAGACATTCATGCTGTTCAGAAAGTAACTATAAAAAATACCGAGGAGTTGGTAGATACTACAAATAAGATGCACGATATAGAAAAAGAAGTGTTTTTTTCGTTGTTAAAAGATGAATTTTTGGCCACTTTAAACCCAGAATATTGACCATGTTAGCATACCTACCACCGCCGCCACCTATTGTAACGTATTTTGACACAAAAAAACGTTTTGGTCAAAATGCGTTATATAGCCTTGATTCTGTACGAATACAAGATCATAGCAATAGAGTAAAACAAACTATAAAGCTGACAGACGGGTTGTTGCTAATTGTCAGTGATATATCAACCAATAAAAACTTAACACAACAAATAGTATCTAATTTAGCATCATTTTTGTTAGAATCAGAAAAAATAACATTGGAAAAAACGCCCGAAAATAGCCTTCTGATAAAAGCAAACTATAATAACAAACAATATTTTATGGGTATTTATTTTGATGAAGACCTTGCTGCAGGATATGAATGCTTTCTAAATGTTTATGAGAATAAAAAACCCATATTGAGTACCGATGGGTTACTGAAAGATGTATTTATGACATTGATTAATTGCTAATATTTATTGAATAGATGGTTGAAAGACTACAAAAACAGAATAATTATACTACCATAACTGAAAACTCTACAGATTTCTTAAATGGCAAAAAACGGTGTAAATTTACCTTCAAAAAAGAACACAATGGATAACTTACAAAGCTATTTCACAAA
>JAYVJH010000687.1:0-4989 GCA_043769455.1 Runella sp.
ACAGATATTGAAATTATATTTAATGAATTGCATAACAGACTTTTACAATCTATTGATTATAATTTCTTATACCTGCAAAAAATCGTCACGTAGAGTGAACGAAATTGTTAAATCTCAAAAATGAAATCTCCCATTGGTGTTTTTGATTCTGGCTTTGGTGGGCTGACGGTCTTGCGTGAGTTTGTCCAAACACTGCCACAGTACGATTATCTATATTTGGGCGACAATGCCAGAAGCCCCTACGGTACTCGGTCATTTGAAACCGTCTATCATTATACCCTCGAAGCCGTGCAGTATTTGTTTGAGCAGGGCTGTGAACTTGTTATTTTGGCTTGCAACACTGCCTCCGCCAAGGCATTGAGAACGATTCAACAGATTGATTTGGAACGTATTGCACCTCAAAAACGAGTGCTGGGTGTAATCAGACCTACTGCCGAGGTGATAGGTCATTATTCAGAAACCAAACAAATAGGTGTTTTTGCTACGGCTGGTACGGTAGTTTCGGAGTCGTACTTAATCGAAATCAATCATTTTTTTCCAGACAGTATTGTTTACCAAGAAGCCTGTCCAATGTGGGTGCCGCTGGTCGAAAATGGCGAAAGTAATAGCTCGGGGGCAGACTATTTTATAAAACAACATATTGACAATCTACTAAAACAGTCGCCAACTATTGATACAATTCTGCTCGGTTGTACGCACTATCCGTTACTCATTGATAAAATACGCCAGTTCTTGCCGATACACATTCAGGTTGTTTCGCAGGGAGAAATCGTAGCCCAAAGTCTTAAAAACTACTTAGTCCGACACCCAGAAATAGAAAGCCGTTGCTCAAAAAACGGCCATCAGGTTTTTCATACAACAGATTCTGCTGTTAATTTTGACCGACAATCAGCCCTGTTTTTTGGCCAGCCTATTCAAAGCCAGCAGATTGTATTATTCTAAAATATTCTGTTGTGTGTGCGTGCAGTCAATTAGATTTGTGGAGAATAATGTTTGATGTAATTTACCAAAAATTAGTAACTTGCGGTCTAAGTCAGTGTAAGTGAGTAATTTAAAGAAATCACGCAATTTTATCATCAAATAATCCTCAAAAAATTTAACTTATGAGCGACCTCACTCCAAGATTCAAGGCGGGCGTAGTAACTGGCGACGGTGTCAGTGAAATTTTTGCACACGCCAACCAAAACGACTATGCACTCCCAGCCGTCAATGTTGTTGGTACAAACTCTATCAATGCTGTTTTAGAAACGGCCAAGGCAGTCAATTCACCCGTTATTGTTCAATTTTCAAACGGTGGTGGTAGTTTTTATGCAGGCAAAAGTTTGCCAAACAAAAACCAAGAAGCATCAATCGCTGGTTCGATTTCGGGGGCGTTGCACGTCCATCAAATGGCCGAGCTTTATGGCGTGCCTGTGATATTGCACACTGACCATTGCGCCAAAAAACTATTGCCTTGGATAGACGGACTTTTGACGGCGGGTGAGCGATATTTTGAGCAGCATGGCAAGCCATTGTATAGTTCGCATATGTTAGATTTGTCGGAAGAGCCAATTGAGGAAAACATCGAAATTTGTGCCAGATATTTTGAAAGAATGACTAAAATGGGCATGACTCTCGAAATAGAATTGGGCGTAACAGGTGGTGAAGAAGACGGTGTCGATAACTCTGACGTGGACAGCTCGAAGCTCTATACACAGCCCTCAGAGGTGGCCTACGCTTATGAAGAATTAAAGAAAATATCTGACCGTTTTACTATTGCCGCTGCTTTTGGCAATGTTCACGGTGTTTATAAGCCTGGCAATGTAAAACTGTCGCCTATTATTCTTAAAAATTCACAAGATTTTATTAAAGCCAAGTACAACACTGGCGACTTGCCTGTAAATTTTGTTTTTCATGGGGGCTCGGGTAGTAGCCGTGACGAAATCCGTGAGGCTATTAAGTATGGTGCCATCAAGATGAACATAGATACTGATATTCAGTGGGCATCTTGGGACGGTATGTTGGGTTATTATAACGACAAAAAAGACTACCTTCAAGCACAACTCGGCAATCCAGAAGGGGCTGATGTGCCAAACAAAAAATACTACGACCCACGTGTGTGGCTACGCAAAAGCGAAGAAAGTGTAGTAAAGCGCCTGACAGTTGCCTTTGAAGACTTAAATTGTATCAATAGACTTTCGTAAATTAAGGTTGGTGTTATGAATAATACAACACAAGAAGCACATCAGTATATTGACAATGCCAAAGAAATATTAAGAGAAAAAGCCCGTAAAGAAGACGGTTTTTATCAGGACCGTAAGTATGTAAAATTGGCAGGCCATGCGGCATATTCAGGTATTTTGGTAGCATTAGACGGCCTTTTGGGTGCCAAATCCAAAGGACGAAAGTCGGTAGAATGGTATAAAAGTGAATTGGCAAAATTAGACCGAAAAATAACTACTACCTTTGATGCCGCTTTCGATACGCTTCATTTATCGTTAGGTTATGATGGTAATCTGTCAGTAAAAATAGCATCTACTGGTCTCGAATATGCTGAACAAATTGTAAAATGGGTTGAAAATAAAAAGCCAACTACAGCGATATGACGCTCACTGCCAATTTCATTGACTTGTTTAGCCGAACAATTTATTTCGCTTCGGTAACTGTTGAAAATCAACGTATTAGTACCATTACAAGGCTCGCCGATGAACGCATCGGCGAGCCTTACTTGTTGCCAGGTTTTATAGATTCGCACGTCCATATCGAAAGTTCGATGCTTACGCCTACGCAATTTGCACGGCTGGCAGTGGTGCATGGTACAGTCGGGACGGTCTCAGACCCGCACGAAATCGGTAATGTGTTGGGCGTAGAAGGCGTAAAATATATGATTGAAGATGCTCGAAATGTGCCTTTTAAGTTTTGTTTTGGTGCGCCTTCCTGCGTGCCAGCAACAACCTTTGAGACGGCAGGAGCAACCATTACCTCTGAGGACATTCGGCAGTTGCTGGCCATGCCCGAAATTGGCTACTTGGCTGAAGTCATGAACTTCCCAGCCGTGCTGAACGATGACGTAGATATGCTGCTCAAAATACAGTTGGCCAAAGACCAAAACAAACCCATAGATGGCCATGCGCCAGGGCTACGAGGCGATGCCGCTCAAAAATATATCTCGGCAGGCATTAGTACCGACCACGAATGTTTTAGCTACGCCGAAGCCTTAGATAAAGTACAACGGGGCATGAATATCATTATCAGAGAAGGCAGTGCCGCCAAAAATTTTGAAGCCTTAGAGCCATTGATTAGCGAGTTTCCATCAAAAATCATGTTCTGCTCAGACGACAAACACCCCGATAATCTGGCCGAAGGGCATATCAATCAGTTGGTCAAGCGGGCATTGGCCAAAGGCCATGGACTGTTTGATGTATTGCAAGTGGCTTGTTTGAATCCTGTTTTGCACTACAATCTCAATGTAGGACTATTACGAAAAAACGACCCCGCTGATTTTATTTTGGTCAATAATTTATCAGAATTTAAAGTTGAACAAACGTATATCAATGGCCAGTTGGTAGCTGACAATGGCCAGACGTTGATTGCAAATGTTCAAAGTAAAATCGTCAATAAATTCAACTGTTCGCCACGACAAATTACTGATTTTGAGATATATACAAATTTAAAGACGGCCTCTATTCGAGTCATCGAAGCACTCGATGGCCAGTTGATTACAAATGAGTTACAGTTGCCAGCTTTGATTGAAAATGGGCAAATTGTGGCCGACATAAGCCGAGACATTCTCAAAATTGCAGTCGTCAATCGCTACTCTGATGCACCTGTGGTGATAGGTTTTGTAAAGAACTTTGGTTTAAAATCTGGTGCAATCGCCTCGTCAGTTGCTCACGACTCGCACAATATCATAGCCGTAGGTTGCGACGATACAAGCCTGTGCCAAGCTATAAATTTGGTCATTGAGGCCCAAGGTGGTGTAGCTGCCTGTAACCCACATCTCACATCTTATATCTCACATCTACTTCCTCTCCCTATCGCTGGCTTGATGTCTGCCGAGGACGGTTATGTTGTGGCAGCACAATATACGGCCATTGACCAATTTGCAAAAACAACATTAGGCTCGACTCTTAACTCACCTTTTATGACTCTGTCTTTTATGGGCTTATTAGTAATTCCCAGCCTCAAAATGAGCGACTTAGGTCTTTTTGACGGCAGTAGTTTTCAGTTTGTCGATGTAGTTGTGTGATTTGAGCTATCGCTTTGGGGCTGAGACTATTTTTTTAGGGTATTCCTAATATTGGTAATTTTATCAACAGATAGCTTTGTGATTTCAGCAATTGTTTCATCGTCAAGTTCCTTTACTATTGCATTTACGGCTATTTCAATACTTCTTTCATCTTTTGCTCTAAATTCTGCCTCACTTTGTAAAGAAAACAACTCACTTGCTTTTAGGTGTAGCGAATCCAAATAACTGTTATAGCCATATTTGTCATCTTTTGGCAGCCTCATTATATCAAGCACTTCGCCAGCTTCTTTCAAGCCTTTTGCATTGAAACTGTCTTTTACTTCGCTATTTTTCAAAAAATAAATCCATTCGTCCAAAGTATCTTTTGCATTGTCGTCAAACTGATTTACTTTCAATAAATAATATTCTGGAAAAATATCATAAACGTTTTCTTTAATAAAGGTTTGTTTTTATTTTGTCGATAACCCCAATAAGTCATTCTGGTGAATCCCTTTGAAATCAGTTTTTCCCTTATAAATGTAGTCTTGCCCTTGTCCAAGATCAAAATAGACAATATTTACTGATATTACCTTTTTAATTTCTAAATATTTCTGTCCAAGATTTAAGTTTTCTGAAATACTTTTTGATACCCCAAAAGCCATTCTATGAAAGTAGTCTATTTCGTAACTGAAAACTCTACAGATTTCTTAAATGGCAAAAAACGGTGTAAATTTACCTTCAAAAAAGAACACAATGGATAACTTACAAAGCTATTTCACAAA
>JAYVJH010000688.1:0-7887 GCA_043769455.1 Runella sp.
TTTGTGAAATAGCTTTGTAAGTTATCCATTGTGTTCTTTTTTGAAGGTAAATTTACACCGTTTTTTGCCATTTAAGAAATCTGTAGAGTTTTCAGTAAGATAGTTAAAGTACGAATCTTTTAATGCCGTCTTTAAGTAGTTTTACATTAAAATTTATCAGTAATCCCAACGGATAATTACCTAATTTCATGTAAGTCAATATCTGTGCCGCATGTACATCGTTGAGAAACTCTACGGTTTTTAGCTCTATCACTACCTTATTTTCGACCAATAAATCTATTCTATAACCATGTTCCAACTGTATTTCTTTATATACAATCGGCATTGGCTTCTCTCGTTCGACCCTCAGCCCAATAGCTTTTAATTCATAACATAAACATTCTTGATAAGCCGACTCTAATAGTCCAGGCCCTAAAAATCGATGTACTTCAATGGCTTTTCCGATGATACCCGATGTTAATTGGCTACTATCCATGGTGTAAAATTATTTTGTTCATAACGACCACTTACTTATCTACTTTCGTCTCCGTGTATCTCTTTTTTCTTCGTGAGTTTCCGTGTAACAACCGTTTTTTTTATTTCACAGAGATACACGGAGTTTATTTTGAGATGCACGGAGGTATTTTTAGTTATTCCCGTCTCTGTGTATCTCTTTTTTCTCTGTGAATCTCTGTGTAACAATCGCTTTTTTTTTATTTCACAGAGATACACGGAGTTTATTTTGAGATGCACGGGGGTAGTTTTAGTTATTCTCGTCTCTGTGTATCTCTTTTTTCTCTGTGAATCTCTGTGTAACAATCGCTTTTTTTTATTTCACAGAGATACACGGAGTTTATTTTGAGATTCACGGAGACTAACTTCTATCTATTTCCGTCTCTGTCTAACAATCGCTATTTTTTTTATTTCACAGAGGGATTTACTCATAATTCAACATAAAAATCTTCAATGTGCCGATTTAAGTCTAACAACTGATATTCTTGCAGTCGGCTACTACGTTCTGTTTGACTGATTTTTGATACTAACTCGTCTATTTGTTTGCGGTCAATGCCTGTTTTTTTACTTAATAGTTCACAAAAGTTTTCATTCAAATCGGTAGTTTTTAGTCCATATTTTTCTCTAATAAACGACAGTAAATATTGTATTTTTTTTTGGGCAATATTGGCATGGTCGCCCTGCTGAAAGTACATCAAGCCGATAGTCTGCACAAATTCGAGCGATGTATTTTTGGGCGGCGTTATGATAGGAATAATCCGCTGCGTGCGTTTGCCAGCGAAGACAGCAAACAAAACCAACCCAAACAAAGCCAAATAATAAGCCCAGCGCAAGGGCGGTTGGGTCATAATAAACCTCAACACCGACTGTTCGTCTTCACCAAATCGGCCTTGTTTTTGGTATTCGTCCCAATAAGTAGGTGCGATAGGCAAATACGATAACGCATCAAAAGCAAAGCTGGTAGTTTTGGGACTTAATACATATAGATTTGTCAGTGAAAGTGGTAGATTGTGAATATATATAAAACCTTTTCCATAACTAACTTTTACAAAAATGGGTTCGTTACGGGTATTTTTGGCCAAAATGACAACATTTTTATTGTCCTTGATTTTGAGATAATTACGGCCATCGTCTTGACTAAATACATAGCCACCAGTGTTTTTTATTTTTGAATTGACCATATTCACAACCATCGTTGTGTCTCGTAGTTTTGGGGCGGCTACCTCGGCCTCCATGCCGAGTGTATGAAGAAGTGTATCAGAAAAATCATAGGCCGATATAAAAACCGAACTACCCTTAGACACATAGGCCAGCAGTGCTTTGCGGTCGTTGTTGTCTATTTCAAAACTTTGATTTACAAAAACGTAGTTACTTTTATTGTCTAATTTACTGGTTTTGAGTTGATTATAAATCGGTAAGCGTACACTCGTGATTTTTTGTTTTGGAAAAATATCTGGCAATAGTTCATACAGCGCTTTTGTGCCAAACGGTATTTTGTCTTTGTTTGAATAGGTCGAAGACCAGTCGATGGGCCGAGGTCGATAATACTCAAATAGGCCATAACCAATGATGAGGAGCATCAAAAACCAAAAATATTTACTTTTGAGAGTCGCCAATTTAGTTTTTTATTAAAGCCCAAAAATTACTAACTTCTTTTTGTATTTCCATAAACTCGAGTTCTACCACGGGTCGCTCGCCATACCATATATATTCAAACTGACGAGTGATGTTTATAAAGCCATCATAAGCTGGATTGTTGCCCAACTCACTGATATACATTCGGTTGGTTTTGGTTGGTTGCCAGCCAATGAGTTGATTGTCAGCTAATTTTTTGAGTGTTTGTAGATATAGATACCTCACCGCCAGCCGATAATTGTGTTGGGAGAGGGCGTTTTCTAAGAGTTCGCCAAAATTAAGTTCGTGTATATTTTCGGTTATGGTTTGATAGTTGAGGTCATCTTCGTTTTTAGGCGACACAAACAGCCCTTTCACAAAGTCGGCTTTTAGAATAAGCCACGAAGCCAGTGCAGCCACAACGACCAAAATAACATATTGCCAAAAACTACTGAACGATTTGCTTATAAAAAACTTGCCCAATTTGCCCATAAGCCAGTACCAAAACTTGGCAATTGGGTTTTGGGGTGGGGTTGTGTCTTGGTTGTATTGGTAGTCTCGGTTGTTGCGGTAGTCGTCCAATCGGTCGAGGGTCGGGCTGCGAGTTTCGATATTTGACATATCTAATTTTTGGACGGTAACAGTATCGGCTTTTTGACCAAAAACAGACACCTCGGCAACAAAAAACCATAACAACAGAGCGGTATAAAACCGTAAAACAAAAATGCCCAGAAATCTGCTATTCTTCGCCACGTACTGTATTATTTTTACCAATATTATCAATCGCCGACAACATACCTACACCGTCTTTCTTTTCGACCAAATTGTAATACTGAAACACAACAGCCAGATTGATGAGGCAGCTTGTGAGTGTAGCCCCCAATGTGGCGATTATGCCAGAAATAACTATCAAAATTTGGCTATCACCGTCATAAATTTTGAGTGCTTTCAATATTGAAAGTATAAATGTAGGTGTCTGAAAAACAATGCCGACAATGCTCTGAACGATTCCCATGATAACAATTAACCCAAAAGTGGACCACCATTTGTCCTTGACAAGATAAGAGCAGCGAGTGATGGCCGTACCAAAGCTCACGTTTTCTCGGAGCATTACCATAAAGATTATCGACCAAATAACTGCAAAATAAATACCAGGAATAACCAACAACAGCAGACCGATAATAATTAGTATAAACAACAATAGGGTATAGCCTGAATAAGAAAGAATATTTGCCTTGACAATGTCCCAGATGTCGGTAGGGGTAATGGTAGGCGTTGGCCCGCCTTGGTCTTCATATTTCAGCACATAGGCATAAACGGTGAGTGAGGCCAACAAACTGGCAACAACGCTAAATAGTCCCAACAAAAAATAAGTTGGCGTAAATACCTGATCCAAAGCCCCGTTAAACGGGCTGGAACTATCTAATTTTGGCCCCAGATTTAGTACATTAGATTGGTACAGGCCGCCATAAATACCCGCAATGATGGCCGCAGGCCCAGCAATGTAGAGTATGGCCGTGAGTAGTGGCTTTAAATTTTGACCTATAAACTCAAAGGTTGTGTTTATTTTTTGTCCAAAATCTCGTTCTTGTAATAATTGAATAGGTGGTTTCATGGGTTTGGTATTGAGTTGGTGATTAGCGTGGTATTAACACTGTTTGTGTTACCGATGTTTATTTGGTTTTAGTTTCGAGCAAATCTACATAATAGTTAGCATCTGTACCGATTGTTTTTAGTTTTTTTGTTTTAATGGTCTTCCATTGGGTTGTTGGAAAAACAATTCTAAAATCTTGGCCATTTAGCCACACCTTGTAAGGCATATCAAAACCCACTACACAGTTTGACCAGCGATAATGTAGTTCGTCTTTTTTGATTTCATACTCAAAAACGGGTACTCTAATATCTCTTAAATATTGGTCAAAAAACCGAGACATATTAAAACCAAGTTTACCCGAAAAGAAGTCTTCAATCTGCTTGCCAGTTACCGTTTGATGATAAAACGTTTTGTTCAAATCTCTCAACATACGCCGCCAGTAGTCGTCATCGTTCACAATTTGCCTGATGGTATGCAGCATATTGCCACCCTTGTAGTACATATCGCCAGACCCTTGGTGATTTACGTTATAAATTCCGACAATCGGCTTGTCGTTTCTGATTAGTTTTCGGCAACCCACAACGTACTCAGCACCAGCTTGTTTGCCATAATAATATTCTGTAAAAAGGCTCTCTGAATAGTTTGTAAAGCTCTCGTGTAGCCACATATCGGCAATGTCTTGATAAGTGATATTGTTGGCAAACCACTCGTGGCCCGACTCGTGAACGATTATAAAGTCCCATTTCAAGCCCCAACCCGTGCCAGACAAGTCTCGACCCAAGTAGCCGTTTTGGTAGTTGTTGCCATAGGTTACAGAGCTTTGATGCTCCATGCCCAAATACGGTACTTCGACCAATTTATAGCCGTCTTCATAAAACGGATATGGCCCAAACCAATGCTCAAAGGCTTTGAGCATACGTGGCACTTCGGCGAAGTGTTTTTTGGCTTTTTCAACGTTTTCGGCCAGTGCGTAGTAAGTCAAATCGAGTTTGCCTTTTTCGCCTTCATAAACTTCCGACCATGTTGTGTACTTACCAATATTGATATTGACACCATAGTTATTGATTGGATTGGCCACAAACCAGTCGAAAGTATGCGTGCCGTTGGTGTGGGTGGTTATTTTGCGAAGTCGTCCGTTTGATACTTCGACTAAGTTTTGAGGAACCGTAATGCTCATGGCCATGCTATCGGGTTCGTCCGACTGGTGGTCTTTGCAAGGCCACCACACACTTGCGCCCAATCCCTGACACGACGTAGCTACGAAAGCGTTACCGGCTCTGTCGGTTTTCCACGAAAAACCACCGTCCCAAGGCGCACGCTTGGCATTACGGGGTTTGCCTGAGTAGTAAATGTCTATTATTTCTTGATTGTCGATTTTTTGTAGTTTTAATAAATCCACAAAAAACACGTTTCTTTCTCTTCTAAAAACCAAGTTTTGGCCGTCTTGTACTATTCGTTCTATTTGTAGCGGTTGTTGGAGGTCAATTTGTAAAATTTGGTAGGGTTTTAGTATTTTATATCTAACCGAAACTGAGCCACTGATGGTACTGTCGGTGGGGCTGACTTTGAGTTTGAGCGCATAAAATTTTACGTCCCACCATGCACGCTCAGGTGTGATGCTACCTCGCAGGGTGTCGTCGTGTGTGAAAACGTAGCTTTGGGCGAAGCCAGAACTAATAAAAAATAAAAAATGAAAAACAAAAAATGTGAGAGTGATGTGTTTTTTCATAACAAAACCTAATAACCTAACTGTAACTCTTATTGACTAATGACCAACGGCCAATGACTTTTTTCTAATTCCACGACTTTTAAGCATATCACCAATTGTATTGACCATCGCAATCGAAGCCTCAATTTCGTCTTTTCTGATAGCTACACTTTCTATATTAAACCCAAAAGGAATATTTTTTTCTGAACAATAAGCCATCAACTCGGTAGCAATTTGAAGACAAAGTTCAACAGATTTGGCCAAAATATTGTCAGAAGCCAACAGTTCGTCCTTCACCGTGGCGGGTACGTCTATGCCGAGCCATTCCATAAAATTTAGGGTTTTGGCAGAACCACAAGCAGTAAGTGTAAAAATGAGTGTTGGCAGAGCTTGGTTTTGGGTTTCACAAGATTTAACTAAGTCATCTACCACACGCTTGGCGTAGTCCACATTAAACACACATTGCGACACAAAATAACTCACGCCATTACTCATTTTGTCCAAAATTCGTTGGTCTTCATCGTTCAAAACAGCGTGTCGTTCAGGAATCATAATGGCGCCAATGGCCGATGTGTCTTGGTGTCTGCTCCAAATCTGATAGGCTTCGGGCAGGCTCGTAATGGGTACAAAGTCGGGGGCAGGTACACCTACAAAAACCAAAGAAAAATTATGAGAAACCACTTCTTCGACCCAATCATTGAGTTGTTCTTTGGTAAACTTACCAGCAGGTCTATAAATAATTTTGGGAACGGCCAACGCAGACAGATGCTCACGGGCAAAATCAAAGGGGTCTAAGGCAGTCAAAAACGGAAAAGGCCGCTCAACAGGTGTCCGAGCCGACTCGTCTTGTACGTCATACACTACCAGCGCGTCGATGTCAAGGCCGTGTAGTCGTGCCAATGTTTTTTCGGCAATTTCTTTGACTCGCTCTGGCTCAGTATTTGACTTGGGCGGGGTGATACCGTACAACAGTATTCCTGATTGTTTTGATTTTATTTTTGATACAAACATGATAGTAATGGTAGTGAAGCTACAAAGTTAGCAAATGTACCTAAGTTGCTACATCTTTGCACTGATTTTTAAGTTGTTAGTATCGGTTTTTTTGTAATTTTGCTAAAAAATAGACTATTATGAGATCATTTGACACTTGGAACTACGAACAGGTCGAAGATGCCTTCGGTATTTTGCCTATCAGAACCAACCCTCAATTTGAAGATTGGCTACTTGCTGCTGATTGCGGCCCAGATGTTTCTGAAAAAAAACTATTGGATTATTACAGAGAATTACTTTTTGAAGAAGTGCAAAACTGGAACGAAGACGAGCTGAAATTGTTTTTCATTGGCCCTGTTTTGAGTTTAATTCACTTCAAAACGGCAAATTTCAAAGCATTTTCCCAACGGACACTCACCATAGAAACAGATACAGTATCGACCTCTGGGAGAGTAGATTTTATGCTTGCCAAAGGCAAAGTACTACCCAAAATTCCGTATTTTTGTTTGCATGAATACAAACAAGAAAACAGAAGAGACAACGACCCTTTGGGCCAATTATTGATTGGAATGGTGGCAGCGCAGGCCAAAAATAGAGACGATTTACCTATTTATGGCTGTTATGTATCTGGCCGTAACTGGTTTTTTGTGTTGCTTCAAGGCAAAAATTACTGTCTCAGCGATGCGTATGTATCTACAACCCAAGACCTTTACAAGATTTTTGCTATTCTGAAAAAATGTAAAGCCTTGGTCGAAATACACGCAAAAGCTCAACTGAACGCTCAATTGGCCAATAAAATACTCACGCCCACATAAAGCAAGTTATACCTGGCTCTAAAACGCCTGTTGTCGTCCAGTAGTGTGTTGTTGGTTTTGTATTCATTGACAGCAAAAATGTAGCCCACTTTTATTCCGAAGTTAGTCGAAACACGCACCCGAGCATAAACCTCACTGTTGAGGTTGCCACGTTGCTGATTGCCAAACAACTGAACGGCACCTGTGGCTGGCGCAGCGGCTTGGTTTGTACGATGAACATTCAGAGAGTCTGACCGAAAGCCATTTGAGCCTAAATAATACCCCGTGCGCCTGCTACCAATGGCCAGCCCCAAAACATCGGTAGAAATCCCCAGAGCCAAACGCTCAAAGAGTGAAACCTGCACTGCAAGGCTAAAATTGAGTGATGTTACAGTAGCGCGCTCCATTTGAAGCGTATCGGTTGTAGCAATCTGACTGGCTAAGCGGCTTGGTGCACTCGTAAAATTCAAGTCATTGGCAATGTTATGTGCGGCTCGTAGCCCCCAGCCAAGTTGCAAAATATTAGTTTTATTCAATTTAAGGTATTCATTAAATTGCAAACTCGCCATGTAGCCATTTGAACCAACAGCCACCCCAACGTCCAAATAATCTTTGAGCCTCGACGATGTCAGTTGGGCTTGGGAGCAAAACGAAGCCAATAAATACAGAAGGCCACCAATTAAAATCTTGAGTTT
>JAYVJH010000689.1:0-1667 GCA_043769455.1 Runella sp.
TTTTTATTCAAAAAGACCCTCCACCTTTGCAACGTCAAAGCGAAACGCCAGTGATGGCCAAAACTTAAAACAATTATGAAAAAGAAAATCATGCTTTTGTCGACGCTCCTTACAGCCCTGTTGATGACCAACGCCACCGTATCTGAGGCTCGTACTCATACGCTGGACGTGAAAGTGAAATTTGTGAAGTCAGACGGCAAGAAATTGCGTGTCGTAGCCAACCAGCCCAGCGGCTTGTTGAATGTGAGCCTGTACAATGAGTCGGGCGAATTACTGTATGCTGGCCAAGTACAGGCCATCGAAAACTTAGGAAAGCGGTTTGACCTATCGGCATTGGCCGATGGCAAATATTCGCTGACGGTAACGGGCGGCACTTTTAGCTCTACGCAGCAGGTAGCCATCAAAGACGGCAACTTGACGATAGACACCGACAGCTACAACGAAACGCTCAAACCCGAAATAAAACCGCTGGCCAAAAATCAGTTTACGATAGCCCTCACCGTACCGACCTCAATTACGATTACAGACTTGTATGGCCAAGAGCTATACAGCGCCGTAGCCAACGAAAGCAAACGATATGACCTCAGTACGCTACCAAACGGCCAGTACCAGATTACGTTTATAATCGGCGGTAGTATGTTTACAGAGACTGTAAAAGTAGTAAAGTAAAATGAAATTTAACAACCAACTAATAGTATAACCACACCATTATTGACGATTTTGAATTGACACCTCCGTCCCAAGCACTTGTTTGGGACGGTTTTTTTTTGTGTGTGGTTGGTGGTTATTCTATTTTTTTGAGTATTGTCCTCTCAGTTTGCATAGCACCGAAGAATCCAATACCTCCCTTAATATTTGAGTAAACAGGTAGAGGTGTAGCAAAGGGGTTGTTGATAGTACCTTCGCTATCAACAACCCGATTTTGAAATGCCAATAATGAAGATTTGAGGTATTTGTCATAGTTTAGACTTACGGACGATACTGTAAAAAAAAACATATCCCCTTTTTCTTTTACGACACTTACTTGACTATTTACCGAAAACTGAATACTTATTTTTTCAAGAATTTCGGGTTTAATACGTGCAAACTTATCATACGAAGTTCCTCCATTAGGCTGTTTATAGGCATTAAATGTATCGAAAATCGGCGCAGACGAAACAATTACTGCGCTGTTTACATCAGGTTTTCCATTCCATTTAGACGATATAATAGCCGAAATCCAGTTGTAACTTATACTTTTTCGTTCTGTTTTCAAAAACAAGTCTGGGTTGTTGTTTGAGTTATTGGCATTGTTCTGCCCCATCGTTATAGCTATATTTGAGTGTGTAGGTATCGTATCTTCTGCTGTTACTATTTGTCCATTGTATGTTGCCTCTATTTTATAAGCGTTTTTTTCTTTTGGAAAATACGCAATAGCATATCCTCCTCTGTTGTCGGGCTTGAGCGGACCCAAGAGCTTTCCGTTTTCGTAGCAAACCACACGAGCGTTTGTTATGGCTGGTAGGCTATCGTCTGCTGGATATGGTAGCGTTTTTTCTAATCTGATTTTTATAATACTGTCTGGCTGAATTACTCCTGTAAGTACTATTTTTTCGACATAGTCGGGGTACGGAATATCAATATTTTGGGTACAACAACTCAAAATTATGGCCAAGCATACAAAAACA
>JAYVJH010000690.1:0-1840 GCA_043769455.1 Runella sp.
GAGCCTGTTGTTCTTTTGTGTTTTCCATGGCGCAAAGGTACGCCCTTTATTGGTCGGCTGGTTATTTACTTAGTTGTGTAGCAAATTTATTTTTTATTATATTTGTAAAAAAATACACAGCAATATGGAATTACTAACCGAAACAGTGGTTGAAGAAAGAGAACTTTCTGCCTACGAAATCGAAAGACATAAACCTATGCCAACACTTATTCACGGAGCCATTCAGTTCAATATTGGATTTGAATTGAAAATAAAGTACCCCAATCAATTTCGTATTGCGAGCGAAGTAACTTTAGATACACAGCCCTATGGCAGCACACCCGATTTGGTCTTGTACCCTGCTGGTAAGTTAGATTTTAAAAACAATCCAGCTCGTCGTACTGATGCACCACTGCTTACAATAGAAATTCAGTCGCCATCTCAAAGTAGTAAGGATATGGTCGATAAACTTGAGCCGTATTTTTATTTTGGTGTCAAATCATGCTGGATTGTCGTTCCAGAGTTTAAGGGTGTTTTTGTGTATGACAGCCCTTTTAGCTATACTTTTTTTCATGGCACAGAGATAATCAAAGATACCGTTCTCGATATCGAACTCAATCTGTCTGAGGTTTTTAGTTAAATGCTTTTTTTGCCCCTACTCACTTCTCAAACTCTCAACAGGGTTCATCAATGACGCTCTAATGGCCTGATAGCCCACCGTTAGCAATGCAATAGACACCGACAGAATGGCCGTTGCTGCAAAAACCCACCAGCTGATGCTGGTTCTGTATGCAAAGTCGGCGAGCCACAAGTCCATAAAATAATAGGCTACTGGGCTGGCAATAATCACGCTTATCAAAACCAACTTCAAAAAGTCTTTCGACAACAACAGCACTACACTACCCACGCTCGCTCCCAGCACTTTACGCACGCCGATTTCTTTGACTCGCTGCTGCACCATCATCAACGAAATAGCAAAAAGCCCCAAACACGACAACAAAATAGCCAAAGAGGCGGCAGACACAAAAATCTTGGAAATACGCTCTTCTTTGCGGTATTGGTTGTTGGTGTTTTCGTCTAAGAACGAACCCAGAAACTCAGATTTGGGTGAGATTTTTTTATAAGTTTTTTCTAATAATGCCATCGTCTGAACGCTATTATTTGGGGCGATTTTGACGAAAATATAATTGATACCAAAGTCGCTTTGCAAGAAAAAAGTCATGGCTTCTATCTTGTTTTTCAATGATTCAAAATGATAGTCGGCTACCACACCCACAATCGTCTTGCTGGAGTCTAAAGGTATTTGTTGGCCTATGGGGTTTTTGAAACCTAATTGTTTGGCCATGGTCTGATTGATGACAATACTATTGTTTTTGTCGGCAAAAGATTTAGAAAAATCTCGCCCCTGCAACAGCTTCATATCTAATGTTTTGATATAGTCATAATCGACGTTCAGGCCATTGGTGGTATAGTTTTTTTCGTTCATCAAAAACCCAAAAACTGACTTGTAACCTGAGCCATCTTTGCCTCGGCCTAAGTTTATGTCAGAGCCTGTCAAACTTAAAATATTGGGTTGATTGGCGAGTTTATTTCGCATCATTTCGAGCGTTCGCTCACCCGATACTTCGCCGCCGACAGGAATACTCACCACCTGCGCCTCGTTGAAACCCAAGGGTTTGTTACGCATAAACTCAATCTGATTCCAGACTACCAGCGTACCGATGAGGAGCAAGGCCGCAATCGAAAACTGAACGACCATCAGCACATTGCGAATACCCCCCGAGCTATTGCTCGTTCTGATTTTCCCTTTGAGTACCTCTACGGTATTGAACCTCGCCACCAACCAAGCAGGATAGCCGCC
>JAYVJH010000691.1:0-2607 GCA_043769455.1 Runella sp.
GTTTTATGTCAATGGTATTTAACAAATGTCATTGACATAAAACATTTGATTATTTTGTCAAACATCATCTTTTCAATTGGTTTATTTTTCGTATTAAATTATATAACAAATACCCTTTTCGAGGGCTATCAAACATTGATTGCTACCTTAATTGCCTATCTATTGATATACAATTTCATAAACTGGGATGACTTTTTGTACTACCCCAATTGCCCTCAACATCCTTTATCAATTATATTTTCAATGGTTGCTCTAATTTGTTTAGATAAATATGCAAAAGAACGTCGAAATATCTACTTTGTGTTTTGTATAGTTTTTAGTATGATTGCAATTTATTCTTTTTCGTCATCATTAGTGCTTCCGCCAGTAGCTATTGTTTATTTAACTGTAATCAAAGATTATAAAAAATTTGTTTGGTATTGCGTCTTAATAATACCAGTTACTTTGCTATATTTTTGGGATTACAAAACCACTTCTGATGTTCCGCCTTTTGAGTTTTGGCGTTTTTTCAAATATTCAATTCAATCCAGTGGTGCTTACTTAAATATAGGGACAAGAGGCCGCCCATCTGGCTATTTACCTATTTACATCATAGGTTTATTTTCATGGATTTGGATTGCCTTTTTATTATCAAAAAAATATCTACACAAAAACACATTATTGTTTTGCATGATTATTTTGTTGTTCGGTATGTTATTGATGCTAAATCTTGGCCGAACCGTTACGGGTGGACCCGCAGCCGTATCTCGTTATCAAATTTATTTTTCGTTTTTCGGTACATGGATAATCCTAAGTATTCTTCGTTATTTCTTAGAAAATCGTATTATTTGGTCAAGTATTTTTCTGTTCGTGGTTATTCAAAGTTTTATTTCTTACAATGATTTTGAAATCACTATAAAAAATAAAAATGATGATATAGTTAGAGATTTTACAAAATGGCAATCAAAATCGAGTTTGGTACTCGAAAAGTTCACCCCCAAAGAACGCATCGTACAGTGTAGTGCTTATATGGATAGTCTGTATCTGCATAAAACTTACTTCCCACCTGATTTCAGCGCTCAATCTAATTTTAAATAAAAATCATCAAAAATTAGGTTGTTTTGCAGGTGAAAACACCGTGCAACGGCATTCTGAGTATTGCATTTATGGCACTACCACTGTATTTGGATTCAGCATTAAGTGTGCAGTAACGATTACACGACAAACATCGATATTTTTGTTTATCGTTCTTTTTATCCGTACCATTTTTACAAATTTCGTTACTTTTGCAATGTGAACGGTGAAAAACGAAAAGTAAGAAATTTTGTATTTACCTAAGCGTTTCATTTTTCGGCTTTGCCCTTATTACCTCTTACTACTAAATATACCGCTATTACAAAGGTAATAATGTAAACAGTGTCTAATGCTGGTTTTTCAAATTTTAGATTTTGAAAGTCAAAATGCTTAAAAGTGTACTTCCTGTTATCGTCCGTTGGCTGAAGCCAACGGCAATTCGATAATTCATTGTTTGCAACAGATGAAGCCAACGGCAATTTACAATTTACAAAATATTACATCTTGCATAACTTACTTAACCAAAACCTCAATCTCCGCACCAGAAACTTGTGTAACTTTTACACCCTCTGTACCAACGGCAATATTGACGACACTCCCTCTAAAACCAATATTGAAACTATAACCCGTCCATTGTGTAGGTAGTATTGGGCTAAAAGTCAGTTGGTTGTCTATCACTCGCATACCAGCAAAGCCCTTGATGACCGAGAGCCACGTACCTGCCATTGACGTAATGTGTAAGCCGTCTTCGGTGTCGTTGTTGTAGTCGTCAATGTCCAATCGTGCTGTGCGGAGGTACATTTCGTACGCTTTTTCGTTCATACCCAATTTGGCCGCCTGAATGACATGAATACAAGGCGACAGCGACGACTCATGAACGGTCATAGGTTCATAAAACTCAAAATTGCGGCGGAGGGTTTCGGTATCAAATTCATTTTCAAAGAAATAAAGCCCCTGCAAAACATCGGCCTGCTTGATAAAACACGACCTCAAAATCCTGTCCCACGACCATTTTTGATTGATTGGCCGCTGCTCCATGATGTCGGCAGCATTGATGAGTTCTTTGTCCAAAAATCCATCTTGTTGCAAAAACACCTGCCGCTGCTCGTCAAAAGGATAATACATATTGTCAATAATATGCTGCCAATGGTCGAGTTCTTGGGTCATAGGTATTGGGTCTTGGGTCGCTATTTTATTACTCACGACCCAAGACCCGTGACTATTGATAACTGAAAGTGTGTATCGCAAGCACCACGCCGCCAGATAGTTGGTGTACCAGTTGTTGTTTGAGTTGTTTTCGTATTCGTTGGGTCCGGTTACTCCCAGCATCACATATTTTTGTTTGTCAGCCGACCAGTTTACACGTTGCGCCCAAAATCGTGCAATGGCTACAAGAACATCAAGGCCAAATTCGGCCAAATAACCATCGTCGCCAGTGTAGTTTATGTAGTCATAAATAGCGTAAGCGATAGCCCCGTTTCGGTGTATTTCTTCAAACGTTATCTCCCATTCATTATGACACTCTTCGCCCGTCATCGTTACCATAGGGTACAG
>JAYVJH010000692.1:0-8826 GCA_043769455.1 Runella sp.
TAGTAAAGACAAGGAGGAAGTTCGCTTCTTCTTTGTCTTTCAATTAAATGTTCTGTGATAACCTCGTTAGTTGCATTTATTACTTGAATCTAAGTTTTAAAAATAGATAATTTCCTTATTTCTTCACTCATAAACTGTGTTTCAATATAAGCAGATTTAATAAGCCCAATTTGTCCACTATGATAAATATCGTGATAAATTATACCTTCAAATAAATATCGGAAAGTATAGGGTTTATTTGGTACGTCTTTGTCTAAATCACCGTCTGAAAAAGCCAAAAGTTTATTTATAATATACGCTTGATTTTCAATAAGTTGAGACAATAGTTCTTGCCAAATTATTTCACTTTCAGGTACTTCTGGGAAGTCGGCCATAGAGTCAATGTCGATATCGAAGTCGTAATTGTTGTCTAATATTTCTATCACAAATTGCCGCCAAACCAAGATATGAGCCAACAATTCTGCAATATTATGTTTACGTCCCAGCGGGCGATAAAAAGCCGTTTTTGTATCTACATTTGCCAGCAAGTCTTTGAGAGAATTGCCATGCCAAGGCGTTCCTTCAAAGGTTTCTGCCAGATTATCAATGATACGGGTTACTTGAAAATTCATTTTGTTTTTGGTAGAATATACCCTCTCACCCTCAAAATAAGTAGTCGTGAGTTAAATACAATGCTACGAATCAGTAAGTTATTAAAGTCAAAATACCTTACTGTGTACTCACGACTACTTAAAATCTATAAAATCCGCCAAAATTGTCAAAGAGCCTATGTTTTTAAGAAAGTAACCAAATTGCGAACGAAGCTATATAGTGTTTGAGAAGGAAGTGTAACCGTATTTTATACCACAGTGGTTATGATAAAAAATACGGTTGGATATTACAAGTTGTATTTATAAATAGCGTCAATTTCGCCAAACTCACGAGGTTCTATTTCGAGTATTGTTTTAATAAGGCCAGTGTTTAGGTCAAATACCCAGCCGTGTATGTGTGGGTATTCGCTATTGGCCCACGCTTTTTGTACTATGGTGGTTTGGGCTAAATTTCTGACTTGTTCGGCCACATTTAGTTCTACCATACGGTCAAATCGCTGGTGGTCGTCCTTGATTGCTTCTAATTCAGGCTTATTTTTTACATATACATCTTTGATGTTACGCAGCCATTTGTTTATGAGGCCGTAGTCGTTGTTAGTCATAGCGGCTTTTACACCTCCACAGTTATAGTGTCCTACCACCAATATATGTTTTACTTTTAGTACTTCTACCGCATATTGCAGTACAGAGAGCATATTTAAGTCGGTATGTACTACCAAATTGGCCACGTTGCGATGCACAAAAATCTCGCCAGGTTGTGTGCCAGTTACTTGGTCGGCGGGTACACGGCTGTCGGCGCAGCCTATCCACAAAAACTCTGGAGTTTGAGTGGCGGCCAGATTTTCAAAATAAGTAGGGTCGAGATTTAGCTTTTCGGATGCCCAGAGTTTGTTAGTGAGTAGTAGTTTTTGGTATGATTGCATTTTTTTTTCGATAGTTTATTTTTCTAATAGATATTCCGTTTTGTTCTATTTTAATATTATTATTTTTGGCATTTTGTTCAAAATCCTGAATGGTCATATAAATGTCATAATCTATAAAATCGGCATTTGAGCCATCAATATAGACAGTTTCGCCACTTTCGACATTGGCCAAAGCCTTTATTAAGTCAGCCCGATTATAAAAAAATACGTCTTTATTAAATTTAATAATCGTACTTTTTCCGTCTTGCAATACCGAAATAGATGACCGAAAATTAGTATAAACGACATAAATAAGGCCAATAACCAGCCCCAAAGCTACGCCCTTCAATAAATCTGTAAAGACAATGGCCAAGACGGTAACAAAAAATGGTATAAACTGGTTTTGTCCTTCTTTAAATATTTCCACAAATAAGCTCGGTTTAGCCAATTTATAGCCGACTGTTATCAGAACGGCAGCCAATGCGGCTAACGGAATTTTGTTGAGAAGGGTTGGCAAAAATGCGACACAAATCAAAAGTAGTAAGCCATGAAAAATAGATGAGTATTTGGTTTTGCCTCCTGAATTGATATTGGCCGAACTCCGCACCACTACCTGCGTAACGGGTAAGCCGCCAATAAGCCCCGATATTATATTGCCAACTCCCTGCGCCAGTAGCTCTCGGTTGGTGGGTGTGATGTTTTTCTCGGGGTCGAGTTTGTCGGTAGCTTCTACGCAAAGCAGGGTTTCGAGACTGGCTACTATTGCCAACACCACCGCCGTTTGCCATACAACAGGACTGTTAATGGCCGACCAGTTGGGAATTGTAAAAAAACTCTTGAACTCGTCAAATGACTGACTTATTGGCAGGCTCACGAGGTGGTCGCCACCCAAACGTATTTCAGCAGGTAGTGTTTGGTTCAGGCCAATACCCAGACAAACGCATACCAGCGAGGCAGGAATAGCACTCAGACCTTTTATTTTTTTTAAAAAAGGCCGCTCCCACAATATCAGTACGCCCAAACATACCAAGCCAATCAACAATGCACTTTCATTGATATACTGAAAAACATTAAAAAGCTCTGAAAAAGTATTTTGGCCGTCGGGCTGTATAAATTCCAAATCGCCTTCTGGGTCCTTGTCATAGCCAAAAGCGTGCGGTAGTTGTTTGAGAACGATAATAATACCAATGGCCGCCATCATACCCTTAATGACCGAAGACGGAAAATAAAAAGCAATGCGACCAGCCCCCACAATAGAGAGCAAAATCTGAAAAACACCAGCCAACACCACCGCCATCAGAAAAGACGGGTACGAGCCGATATTTTGTATAGCACCCAAAACGATGATAGTAAGACCCGCAGCCGGGCCACTCACACCCAGCGATGAGCCGCTAATAGACCCGATTACAATACCACCTACAACACCAGCGATGATACCCGAAAAAAGCGGTGCGCCAGATGCCAGCGCAATACCCAAACACAGCGGCAAAGCCACCAAAAATACAACCGAACCCGATAAAAAGTCGCTCGAAACAGGTTTTAATGATTTACTATTTATTGACATTGAAAAAATAAATTAAGATATTGACATAAAAATTAGCCTTTCAACAAATGTACGCAAATAAACAACGGCTGGTTTGTAACATAGTACAATTTTAATGTAAAAAAAATAGATTTCAAAATAGCTTCTTTACTAACGGCCAGTGTAAGTCAGGTTACGACTCAATAATCAATCTTGATTCTAAATCTTACGCAAACCAATTTAGTGTTATATTGCACGCTCAAATTATTGATAAAACAACATGGGTAAATTAGACAACAAAGTGGCTATCGTTACAGGTGGTGCGAGAGGAATAGGCAAAGCAACTGCCGAGATTTTTACAGCCGAAGGTGCAAAGGTAATTATCTGGGATATGCTCGAAGTAGGCGAGCAAACGGCGCAAGAACTACGTGAAAAAGGATTTTCGGTAGAATTTATGAAACTAAGCGTAACCGATGTGCCAGCTATCGAAGCCGCTGCTCGGGATATTTTTGAACGCTACGGCCAAATTGATATTTTGGTAAACAACGCTGGCATAACTCGTGATAAATCGCTCCTCAAAATGTCATATCAAGAGTGGCAATCGGTGATTGATATTAACCTAAATGGGGTCTTTAATTGTACCAAAACCATTGTACCATACATGATAGAAGGTAAACATGGCCGTATTATTTGTACGTCTTCGGTTGTGGGTCAAGTAGGCAATTTTGGGCAGACTAACTATGTGGCCACCAAAGCGGCCATAATTGGTATGGTCAAAACTTGGGCCAAAGAACTTGGTAAATATGGCATCACGGCCAATGCAGTTGCACCAGGATTTATCAAAACCGATATGACCGATATGATACCAGATGACGTAAAACAACAACAGATTGATGCCATTCCTGTCAAACGACTGGGCGAGCCAGCCGATATTGCCAATGCTTATTTGTTTTTGGCCTCAGCCGAAGCCAGCTATATCAATGGTCATACGTTGAGCGTAAACGGGGGAGTGGCGTAATTTTTTTAAATAGTATGTTTGCATACTGTTTTTAGAGGTATTAGTTTTGTGAAAAAATTGAACTCCAAACAACAACAACAACAAATGACCGCAGGAAACCTTGATTTTAACCTCAGTGAAGAGCATAAAGCCGTACAAGAAGCCGCACGAGATTTTGCACAAAAAGAACTATTGCCAAACGTAATAGAGCGAGATAACGCCCAAAAATTTGACCCAGCACTACTTCGTCGCATGGGCGAGTTGGGTTTTATGGGTATGATGGTCAGCCCTGAGTATGGTGGCGGCGGTATGGACACAGTGTCTTATGCCATCGCAGTCGAAGAAATCTCAAAAGTAGAGGCAGCGGCTTCGGTTATGGTGTCAGTCAATAATTCATTGATTTGCTATGGCTTAGAGGCTTATGCCAACGAATTTCAGAAACAAAAATACCTTAGACCACTGGCAACTGGCCAACAATTAGGCGCATTTTGTCTATCAGAACCCGAAGCAGGTTCTGATGCTACTTCGCAACAAACGACAGCCCAAGACTGTGGCGACTACTACCTACTGAATGGTACAAAAAACTGGATAACCAACGGCGAAACATCGTCTGTTTGTTTGGTAGTAGCACAAACTAACCCCGAACTCAAACACAAAGGTATCAACTGTCTGATAGTCGAAAAAGGTATGGAAGGCTTTGTGGTAGGCAAAAAAGAAGACAAAATGGGAATCCGTGCCTCAGATACACATTCATTGATGTTCACTGACGTAAAAGTACCCAAAGAAAACCGTATTGGTGCAGATGGTTTTGGCTTTAAGTTTGCTATGAGTACCCTCAACGGTGGTCGTATTGGTATTGCGGCACAAGCGTTGGGTATTGCGGCTGGTGCATTTGAACTGGCACTTGCCTACTCTCATCAGCGCAAAGCATTTGGAAAACCTATCTTTGAACACCAAGCCATTCAGTTCAAATTGGCCGAAATGGCAACTAAAATAGAAGCCGCTCGGCTAATGGTTTACAAAGCTGCCCGCCTCAAAGACGAACACAAAGACTATGTACAGGCCGCAGCTATGGCCAAGCTGTTTGCATCTGATGTAGCCATGTGGGCCACAACCGAAGCCGTGCAGATTCATGGCGGTTATGGCTTTGTCAAAGAGTTTCATGTAGAGCGGCTCATGCGTGATGCCAAGATTACCCAAATTTATGAAGGTACATCAGAAATACAAAAAATGGTGATAGCAAGAGAGTTGCAAAAACTGTAAAAATACAATTTCTATTATTTTTCAATAAAAAAGTATGCGCCTAATCAGTAGATTCGCATACTTTTTTTGTTTATCGTTAAATTACACCCTTATATTAGTTTTGTACAATTATTGGTTTTGTGCAATTTTTTGTTTTAAATTTGCGTTCAAATAATAAGTGTAGTATTTTGCCATACAAATAGGCGTAATAGTGCTACTTATTTGTTTATCATATCAATTTAGAACTTTAATTAACCATTTTAACGATGGAAGACTATAATAAAATCATTGAATCGTTGGGCGTTAAGTTCATCAAATCAAGGCACGTAAGAATGTTACAGCCAGTAACCATCAAAAACTTCTATGATGTCGAAAATTCACTCATTGTACTGTACGACGGTCAAGTAAAATACCAAGATGAGCCTGTGCACGTGGGCGATATATTTTTTATTCCAGGTGGTAAGCACGCTGACATTACCTATGGGGCTTTTGCTGACGATACACAACCAAGGGCGGTGTCGAATGAAGAGTTTTTGACACGCCGAGAACTATTTTTCGATACACTCACAGACCCGTCAGAGATTGGTAACTTGCCCAATTCATTTGGAATAGTATCGTTTGAAGCCAAAGTTTTTGACTCTGTCAATTTTTTTACGTCGCTTGATATTCCCCCGTTTGTTATCAGAAACAACAGCCATCTGGCACGGCTCATCAAAGACATCATATGTGAAGACCTCACCGAGCAGTCGGGCAGAGGGCGTGTCATTAAGCTAAAAACCGAAGAGATAGCCATTGAAGTCATCAGGTATATTCTCAATAATAAACTTTTTCAGGAAGAACTCGTAACCAACAGTGCATACTTCAAAGACCCACGATTGATTGATATATTTGCCTTTATCAAAGAAAACATAAGCGGCGACTTGTCCAATAAAGTTTTGGCCAACGTAGCCAATGTGTCCGAAGATTATGTAGGTCAGTATTTTAAGATGCTCACAGGTACAAATCCACAAGACTATATTGAGTATCAGCGTATGGAGCAAGCGGTTCAGTTATTGCGTACATCTAAAAAGAGTATCCGTGTCATTGGCTCAGATGTGGGTTACAAAGACACAGCCTACTTTTGCCGTCGCTTCAAGATGATGTTTGGCATACCGGCAGGCAAAATGCGCCGCCGCGAAACGCTAATGAATATTTAAGACTGTTTGTTTTCCTGCCCCAGATGTTTACGAATAGCGGCCTCGCATAGGTCAGCAATTTCTTGTGGGGACTTGGCTTTGGGTTCAATCGATGGCAAAATAGTCAGCGATAATTTAGAAAAAGAACGAACAGGAAAAAAAGTACCCATTTCAAAATTACTTCCACCCATCACAGCCAACGGTACGACAAGTGCCGTTGGCGATTTTTTGAGTAAAATAGACAAACCGCCAACGTGAAAAGGCTTCAATATACCGTCCTTAGACCGTGTCCCTTCTACAAAGATAACAGCCGCAAGGTTTTGGCTTTCAATTAGTTCGCCCAATTTGGCTATGGCAGGTAGCGACTGCCTCGAATCATTTCGGTCAATGACCGCTGCGCCGCTTTTTCTCAGATTATAAGAAATAGACGGAACGCCCTTTGAGAGTGATTTTTTTGAGACGAATGTTGGCCAATATTTGCGTAAAAACCATATCATCATAATAATGTCAAACATACTTTGGTGATTGGCTACAAAAATAATAGGTCGAGTCAGGGCAGGTAATTGCTCCGCAGAATCTACAAATTTTATATTTGCACCAGTCAAATACATACCCGCCACGAGCCAGCCATTGAGATAATCTACAACTATTTTGTGCGCCCTACGCCCAAAAAGATTATAAGCCACGACCTGCACCACATGAAAAACTAATAAACCAAGCCAAAATTGGACAATGTAAACTGCACTTAGGGTGTAATCAAGTATTTTTTTCATTTAAGTTATTGTTTCAACAGCAAATATAAGTAGTGAATAGTGAAAAACGGGTAACGAAAAATGTTGTAATTAGCTAATAATCAAATATTTAAAATAAATCAAACTCTTGCTTATTTATACTCAACTACTTACTAAGTATTTTCTTTGAGCCTTGGTGTCTTTGTGGCTACAAAAGCGTCATTTCGAAGAGTCTGGCCAAATGCCCTTTTAATTTGTCTGACACTTCATTAAAATCCAATTGATAGCCCAACTCCAACTGCATAGAGGTAACGGCTTTGTCGTCAATACCGCAAGGAACAATATTACTAAAATAACTCAAATCTGTATTGATATTGAGCGCAAAGCCGTGCATTGTTACCCAGCGGCTGGCTTTTACACCCATTGCACATATTTTACGGGGCCTAATTTTCAGTTCATGGTCCAACCATACACCCGTAAGCCCCTCAATACGACCAGCCACAATACCATAGTCGGTACAGGTATTGATGATAGCTTCTTCGAGCAAACGCATATAACGATGAATGTCCGTAAAAAAATTGTCTAAGTCCAAAATCGGATAACCTACAAGTTGCCCAGGGCCATGATATGTAATGTCGCCTCCCCGATTGATTTTATAAAAAGTAGCCTGTTGGTCGAGTAGTTGTGTTTCATTTATCAACAAATTTGTTTCACTTCCACTTTTACCAAGAGTATAAACATGAGGGTGTTGGCAAAACAGCAAATAATTATTTGTAAGTTGCTGGTCATCAGGGGATAAATTTCGATTTTGAACCTTGACTGCAACAGTTGCTGCCAACTGTTTTTCTTGATAGTCCCAAGCTGTTTGGTAATCTATGAGTCCTAAATTTTCAAAAATTACTTTTTTATTCATTAAGTAGTTGCGTAAATTTAATCGCTATTGTTTTTTGTATAATGTATTTATAATCAGCAGATTGACATATTGGCAGAGACACACATCTACTTATCAAGTTTCGATTTATAATATCGTGTTACAAATATATCTATTTTTGAGACTACTATTCAAATCTTTGATGATATTAAACACGGGGCATCAGAACAATAAAATACCCACGGCTAACGACTATTGACCAACCAGACCTATGACCAACACACTAATAGCCGACAGCGGCTCATCAAAAACTGACTGGCGATTGATTTTATCGGACGGCTCAATCCAGCAAGCTCGTACCGTTGGCTTGAATCCATTTTATCAAAATCAAAATTCTATCGAGACAGAACTACGAGCCGGTTTATTGCCCAATATCTCTACTGTCGATATAACCGAAATTTACTTTTATGGCACAGGTTGTGCCGGTCAAGAATCGTGCGATATAGTTCGTTTTGCCCTACAATCTGTTTTCAGTAAAGCGATTGTCGAAGTAGAAAGCGATATGTTGGGTGCAGCTCGAGGTCTATGTGGGCATGAAGTAGGTATTGCGTGTATTTTGGGAACAGGTGCAAACAACTGTCTGTACGATGGTCAGAATATAACGGCACAAGTACCATCGTTGGGCTTTTGGCTCGGCGATGAGGGTAGCGGTGCTTATTTAGGTAAAATATTAGTAACAAAATTTTTACATAAAGAGCTACCTCAAGATTTAGAAGAAAAGTTTGCAAAGCGATAT
>JAYVJH010000693.1:0-3048 GCA_043769455.1 Runella sp.
GTAAATTATAAAGTTTTATGGCAGCTACACTCGAAATACCTAAAATACTGATTTATGAAACCTTTGACGGAAAGCCCATCTATCGCAAAGGTTACAAAGACTTTATGCTTGGTCTCAAAACAATCAAAGAAATCAATATGGGAACAAGTCCGTTACAGTATTTTATTATCGGCTCTATTATCAAATATCTGAATAGATTATTGCCAGAATCGTATTTTTGTGGAAGTTCCAAGTTGGGTTTACATGTATCTAAAAACGCCAACTTTGCAGCCGATATTGCTATTTATAGAGAAGGCCGCTTACAGGTTGGGTTTCACTCGACTCAATATACAGAAGTACCTCCCAGCGTTGTAATTGAGGTGGACATTAAGATTGAAGAATCTGAACATTTTCCTGATGAAGAAGGATATACTTACAAAAAAACTGAGCAACTGCTCAAATGGGGTGTGGAGCGGGTGATTTAGGTATTTTCGTCATCTCGTAGAATTTTGGTGGCCGATAACCTACAAAAATGGGAGTTTGTGAGCTGGGATTTACCGATTACGGTCATTGACGACTGCGAGATAAATGTCTGGGACTTGATGCTCAAAAATGGCTTTGTGGTATAAGGCTAAAACGCATCTACACGTAGTTTTGAAATACGTGTAGATGCGTTAAAATGCTAATACTGCGTTGTTTTACTGAAATAAAAACTACCTTCTATTTCGGCATTTTCGTCAGAGTCTGAGCCATGTACGGCATTGGCTTCGATAGATTTGGCAAACAGTTTACGAATTGTTCCGTCTTCGGCTTGGGCTGGGTTGGTTGCACCAATTAGTTTACGAAAATCGGTAACGGCGTTGTCTTTTTCAAGAATAACCGCTACGATTGGCCCTGACGACATATAACTACACAAATCTGCATAAAAAGGTCGCTCGGCATGAACTGCATAAAACTGCCCAGCACGACTGGCTGATAGTTGGGTTTTTTTCATGGCTACGATTCGGAAGCCTGCTTCTTCAATCATTTTCAAAATTGCACCCGTGTTTCCATCAGAAACAGCATCGGGTTTTATCATTGTGAATGTACGGTTTGACATTGATTTTTGGTTTAATGTATAAAAACGCCACAAAATTACGCATTGTTTGGTAGCTTTTCGATACTGTTAGGGTCTTTTTCGGCAAAAATCCATAACTTTGTATCACAATGAAAGAATGGAAATTATTTGAAGATATAATTCAAGGCTCACCAAAGTCGTTTGTAATCTGTACGCATACCAATCCCGATGCCGATGCCATTGGTTCGTCGCTGGCTTGGTGGGCTTATTTACTCAAAAAAGGACATACGGCCACGGTCATCGTTCCCAACGAATGTTCACAAAATTTGCGCTGGATGTCGGGCTATGAATCGGTCATTGAGTTTGAGACCAACACCGCCACTCGCAAAGCCGCCAAAGATGCTATTTTTAACTGCGATGTCATCTGTTGTTTAGACTTTAACTCGCTCAATCGCATCAAAGATTTGGGAGCGTTGGTCAATAAGTCGTCAAAAACCAAAATTCTGATTGACCATCATTTACAACCAGACCCTATTGCAGATATTACGTTTTCGGACACCACCAAAGCAGCCACAGCACAGTATATTTTTGACTTGATTGCTGAATTGGGCGACATTGAACTAATAGACAAAGCCATGGCAAGCTGCTTGTATGCGGGCATAATGACCGACACAGGCTCGTTTAGGCACAGTAGCACCACGCCAGATGTACACCGAGTAGTAGCCGAACTGATGAAAACAGGCTTCGATGCCAACCACGTTCATAGACTGATTTTTGACAATAACCCGTTGAGCAAAACCAGACTTTTGGGTCATGTATTGTCTCAAAAATTAGTATCATTGCCCGACTATCGAACGGTTTATATGACTATTTCAGAAGATGAGTTCAAAACCTTTGGCTCAAACATGGGCGATACTGACGGCATTGTAAACTACGGTCTGGGCATCGAAAACGTAGTGATGGCCGTGTTGATGATAGAACGAAAAGATGAAATAAAGCTCTCATTTAGGTCAGTAGATGACTTTTCGGTTAGAGACTTAGCTGCCAAATATTTTGAAGGCGGCGGACATAAAAACGCCTCGGGAGGCAGAGGCTGTAAGACATTGGACGAGACAATAGAAAAACTATTAAATATTTTGCCCGAATACAAGGAAAACCTGCTTTCGGTCGTTAAGTAATCAAAAGTCCTATGCCATACAGTAAATTTACACTTGATTTAATCGAAAAACGATTTGGAATTCAAAACCAAGTAGTAAACTTATTTTTAAAATCCGAAAAATTAACACCCAGCGAACGACTCACAGATGCCCTACAAACAGCACAAGAGTTGCCCGTAAGAAGCGAAAAGGCAAAATCAGAGACAATCGTTTTTCCTATTTTGGTAGAATTAAGAAATCGGAATGACAAGTTTTTTACTATATACTCTGGCGATAACTTAAATGTGGACGAAAGCCAAGAATTGGAGGGCGAATGTGATTTTATATTGGCCAAAGAAACAGGCTCATTCAACATCAATTATCCAATATTTCAGTTGTTGGAAGCAAAAAAAAACGACACCGACCTCGGTATTCCACAATGTGCAGCCCAAATGATTGGCGCAAGGGTTTTTAACGAACAAAAAGGCATCAAGTTAGACAACATATACGGCTGTGTAACAACTGGTAAAGACTGGATTTTTATGTTATTGTCTGACAAACTTTACATAGACAAACGAACCTACTACTTAGAAAATATCGAAGAGTTACTCGGGGTTTTTCAGCAAATTATAAATTATTACAAACAAACAATAAACTAAAATAAACCAGTTATATCAGTTTCAATTCTGTAACTTCAAAAACCATGAGAGTTATCAACATAGATAGTGAAATTTTGAGTGGCACGCCTGTTTTTTATGGAACGAGAGTACCAATCAAAAATTTTTATGACTACATAGAAACAGGCGAAACGATAGATGAATTTCTGTCTGATTTTCCATCGGTGAAGCGTAGTCAGATTATAAAATTTTTGGAGTT
>JAYVJH010000694.1:0-2664 GCA_043769455.1 Runella sp.
TGGATTGTCTAACATGCAATACCCAGACAATTACTTTCATTTCTTCATTATTTTCATTTTTTCCTAATCTGGTTCGCCGTCGTCAGCTATGTTTGGTTCTACTTTGTCGAGTAGTGCATCTTCGGTTTTATCGACGGCAGCCTTGATTTTGGCTTCGAGTTCGTCCATTAGTTCTGGGTTGTCTTTTATCAAGTCTTTGACGGCATCACGGCCTTGCCCGAGGCGAGTTGCGCCATAGCTGAACCACGAACCCGCCTTTTTGACGATTTCCAATTCTACGGCTAAGTCAATGATTTCGCCTGCTTTCGAGATGCCTTCACCATAAATAATATCAAACTCTACGACTTTGAACGGCGGTGCTACTTTGTTTTTGACAACCTTTACTTTGGTACGGTTTCCTGTTATGTTGTCGGCACTTTCTTTGATTTGACCAATTCGGCGAATATCTAAACGTACTGACGAATAATATTTGAGGGCATTACCACCTGTTGTTGTTTCGGGGCTACCAAACATGACACCAATTTTATCTCTGAGCTGATTGATAAAAATACAGCAACAGTTAGTACGGTTGATTACGCCTGTGAGTTTACGCAATGCTTGCGACATCAGACGTGCCTGTAAGCCCATTTTACTGTCGCCCATGTCGCCTTCCAACTCGGCTTTGGGTACGAGTGCGGCCACGGAGTCAATCACAATAATATCAATAGCACCCGATGCAATTAGGTTTTCGGCTATTTCTAAGGCTTGCTCGCCATTGTCTGGTTGAGAAATCAATAGATTGCTGGTATCAATGCCCAGTTTTTTGGCATAAATGGCGTCAAAAGCATGCTCGGCATCAATAAACGCAGCCATACCACCTGCTTTTTGGGCTTCGGCAATGCAGTGCATAGCAAGTGTAGTTTTACCAGACGACTCTGGACCGTAAATTTCTACCACACGACCACGTGGCAAACCACCAATACCCAGGGCTAAGTCTAACCCTAATGAACCTGTCGAAATTGCTGGAATATCTATTACTTTGGTATCGCTCAGACGCATTACGGTACCTTTACCGTAGGTTTTATCTAATTTTTCTAAAGTCGTTTGGAGTGCTTTTAGCTTGTTTTCTTTTTCTTTGTCGGTTGCTTGTGCCATGATTGAAGTCGTAAAATATGTAAGTGTTAAACTGCTCGAAATATAATGTAAATATATAAATTTATAACCAAAAAAGCAAGTTTTTATCTGAAACAAATAGAAAAATCGTTGTCTAATCACTACCTTTGCACATTCAAACAAAGTTCTTTGGCTTTTTTTTAAAAGAGGCGAACCACACCACTCTATGCTTAGTAGAAGACACCTACGAATTAAAGTTTTTCAGGCGCTATATGCACTCGAAGCCGCACGAGATGCCAACCAACGGCTATCAGAAGATATGATTGCCGAAGAGTTCAAGCCCGACCTCAACTCTATGGCACATCAAGATATGGGGTTATTAGAATCATTGACTAAATCAGCTCTTTTGTCGTTTCAAGAAGGCGTCCAAACACATGCAATCGTGGCCGACAACATCGACCCAAAATCTTTTGTGGCTGCCAAAAACGCCCTCTCACTCTACCAACGAAAACTACGAGAAGACCGCCAACGTATTGCCCAAAACCTCATACCCGAAGTAGATGGTATTTATACAAGTTACATCAATATTTTGCAACTTCTGGTAGAGTTGTCTCAATTATCGGCCAATGAACGCAATCGTGAATATACAGACTTCGACAACCCACTTGCAAGAGCTTCGGGTTTAGATACAAATCAGGTATTTGTTGCACTCAAAAACCACTTGCCCCTTACTAATGATGCCATAAGGCGAGGAGTTAGTTGGCAAAGTGAACTTAATTTTGTAAAAAAAATATTCCGAGAAATTGTCATTAAAGACGAAAAATACCGAAATTATTGTTCATTAACCAACCATAGCACCGAGACAGATTTAGAACTGGTTGATTATGTATTGAAACAAATAATATTTAAAAATGAAGAAATAGTTGATTATTTTGAAAAAGCCGATTTGTATTGGAATGAAAATGGCGACTTAGTGCGTAGAATGATTGGTCGTACTTTCAAATCGACATCAGAAACCGATGGACTCAAACTAACACCGCTAACCGATGCTTGGGACGAAGACCAGTATTTTATGGAAGAACTCTTCAAGCAAACGGTCGATAATGGCGAGGTATATACAAAGTACATCAACGAACCACTCAAAAACTGGGATATGGAACGGCTGGCACTGACCGACAGCCTGATTTTGAAGATGGGAATAGCAGAAATGATTGGTTTTTCGGGAATACCTGTCAAAGTTACCATCAATGAATGTATTGAATTGGCCAAAGAATATAGTACACTCAAAAGTGGTAAATTTGTGAACGGTATATTAGATACTGTTTCCAAACAATTATTGAAAGATAATATCGTTCGTAAGAGTGGCAAAGGATTGATATAAGTAGTGAATAGTGAAAAACGGACAATGAAAAGCGTTGTGGTTGATTAATAATCAGATATTTAAAATAAATCAAGATCTTGTTTGCTTGTACTCAACTACTTAAAAAATAGAAATCATAATATTATAAACTTAAGACCATGAGCAGTTCATCAAAAACATTAGTAGCATTTTTGGCTGGAGTAGCCACGGGT
>JAYVJH010000695.1:0-8820 GCA_043769455.1 Runella sp.
CATTGATTTATCGTACTTCGAGACCGAAAATAAGTTTTTGGAAGGAACAGGTAGCTTGGTGTTGGACAGAAAAAGCAGAATCGCTTATGCCTGCCTATCGCCCCGAACTCACGCTGAGGTTCTGACTGCATTCTCAAAAGTGATTGATTACAAAATAGTTACCTTCGAGGCCACTGACATCAACAACAAGGCAGTTTACCATACCAATGTTGTGATGTGTGTTGGGGATATTTTTGTAGTAATATGCTTAGAGGCAATCAAAAACCTTGACGAGCGACTCACCATTCGTGAAACAATAGAAAAGTCTGGCAAAGAAGTCATCGAAATTAGTACTGGTCAAATGAACCAATTTGCCGGTAATATGCTATTGGTCAATAATACCAAAGGCGAAAAACTACTGCTTATGTCCACCTCGGCCTATCGGTCATTGACTCCCAAACAAATCGACAAATTGGACGACTACGCCCGTCTGGTTCATTTTGACTTGTCTATGATTGAGGCCAACGGCGGTGGCTCGGCTCGCTGCATGATGGCGGAGGTGCATTTGCCAAGAAAATAAAATGTTGTATATTTTGGTAAAAAACAAAGTTATGATAGCTACTGACCATCTCAAAAACAGCATCATTGAGCAACTCAAAACCAATGACTTAGTGCGTATTGCCGCCTCCGAAGACGACTATTTTTCGGTTGCTTACAGCCTCCCCTTTCAAGTGCAGTACCACGATAGCGAAATTATAACCATGGGATTAGCCTCCGTTCGACACGAAGCCCTTGCGGCTACCTTTATGTCCATTCTTTATAATTTATTGGAAGATAACGATGAATTTATGGTTTTGGGCAGTAATTCTGGGGTACATATTCCTCGTTTTGAGGGTGGGTATTATATGCCCGATGCGTTGGTTATCAAAGGTGAGCCTGTTTTCAAAGGTAAGTCAACGGCCATCATAATCAATCCACATATTATTATTGAGATATTATCGCCGTCCACGCAAGACTTTGATTTGACCGAGAAACTACCTCAATACAAACACTTAGATAGCTTACAGCAGGTGATTTTTGTGAGTCAGAAAAAAATAAATGTCAGTAGTTATATTCGCTCCGCAAACCCTAATGTGTGGCTCAACCAAGATTTTGACAATACCTCAGATGAGGTTTTAATCGAAAATAGACCTGTTTTATTGAGCCAGATTTACAAGAAAATCAAGTTTGAGTGGTCGTTTGGCTCTGCTGAGTAACGACTGTCGGTAGCCCTCTGGGCGGTGTCAGTTTATCTAAAAACCACCGCCATGTTGAGTTTTTCGTCGTACAGTTTGCCCTCTATAAATGTCCCTTAGTCGTGTTTTGAATAAAGTACTTAAGTAGTCGTGAGTATATAGTACGGAGTCATGAGTCAAATACAATACTGTTAATCAGTAAGTTATCAAAATAAAAGTACCGTATTAGTTTTGAATAAGTACTTAGTATTTATATTCCCCCTCCCAAAAAACAAAACAAAACAAGTCCTCAGATTGCTCTGAGGACTTGTTTTGTTTTATTGACCATACAACTGATTGAACAATAACTTAAAAGTACCCTGCGACTGCGCTCTAAATGTAATTTCTGGGCCAAAAGTCACCAATCGACCTTTGCCGATATTGGCTTCAAATGCTGCTACGCCGTCTTGTAGGTAACTTTGCCCCCAAGCCCAGCCGCTGCGGAGTGGTTTGTTGGTACTGAACCAAGCCAATGGCCGTACTGTACCTTTGGCGGCGGCATCTGGCGTAATCTTAAATACTGGACTCGAATCAAAGTAAACATCGGCTTGTGAGGCCATACCCCAAGTTGCGGCCTGTGTAGAGTCGAGTGATATATTAAGAATGCTGCCTGGAATATAATATTTTTCGGCAGGTAGTGGTTTTTCTTGTCCTGATGCTGTCATTTCGGTTAGCGCACTTTTTACTGGCAAGCCCAAATGATAAGCCAAGTTGGCACTGCTTCCAATGGTTATAATTTGTCCGCCTGCTTCTGCAAACTTCCTGAGTTGTGGTATAGATTTTTCGGCAGATATTTTACCCAGCCAACCTCTAAACTCTGCTGGAATATCATCGGCTTTGGGGGTTCTGTCTGCATAAATACTATAAATGTCTGCTGTACCGCCGCCTGTGCCTTTGGCTGGAATGGCTCTGGTTACAAAAACAATGGCATCGTATTTGGTTTCTAAGTCGCCTTTGTCAATCTCTTGACTGTAAACTACTTGCGCCCCAAAATGGTACTGCTCCATCAATAGCCGCACCCAACCCGAAGCCATAGAGCCGCCGTAGGTATCCCAGAGAGCTATGCGTAGTGGTTTTATTTTTTGTAGAATATCAGACGGTTTTTTGGCAATGGCCACAGCGTTTATTCCCAGATTTTGTGCGGCCTTGTCTAATATTTCTTTGGCTTTGGCAGAATTTGGTACATAAAAAGCACCAGCTTCTATACTTGGCTTTGTAGTCATTCCTTTTGGCAAACGATATACTTCAAGGCCAGCAGCCAGTAAGTCGTTGGCCACTAAATACGAATGATTGGCTTTGGCCGACAGCACATAACCAGCGGCTTTGCCAGCCTCAACTTTACCTGTTGTGGTTTGCAGCTCACCATAGGGTACGGCCTGAAACGGCCCATCAAAACCGTTAATCAATCGGTCAAACTGTACGCCCATTTGGTAGGCCAATGTCCAGCCAGCCGCATCGTAGGGGCGAGTTGGTGCGCTGCCAGGATAGGCGAAGTCGTTGGGGTGGTCTTGTGGTTCAAACATATCAAGTACATGTGGCCGAAAAGCCTGAGCCGTTTTGACGATGTACGAGCCAGCAGGATATTTTTTGCCAGCAACTTCAAATTCAGCCGTGGCCTTGTGTACCTGAATACCCGTACGAATAAGTGCATTGACAAACTTGACGGCAGTAGCAAAGTCGGGCTGATTGACTGAAATAATATAGCCTCGGGCATCTTTCGTAGTGGAGTCTTTCATTACTTTGTCGTAATATTTGGTCGGAATACCTCCTCTAAAACCAAATGGGTCGTTGGCCGTATTACTTGAATCGGTTTTGGTGGTTTTATCGTTTTTTTGAGCGGTCGTAATGGCCTCAATGCGTTTGGGCGACAGTGTCCAATTGTTGCTGTTGCCTCTGTCTATTGAGTTTCGGCCCATTTTATAGATATTAAACAATACTTCGTCTCGGTGGCGAGCGGCATAGTCGAGTACGGCATAATTTAACGAAACCGAATAATCGATAGATTGCTTGAAGTGCCATTTTTGGGGAGTAATCGGGTAGGGGGTATTGCCATTGGGAATGAGCCTATTGGGTACAAGCGGTATGTTTTCGGGAGTGGGGCCGCCTACGATTTCAGTCAAAAGCCCAATCTGGTTATGAAAATGAGTCGTAGTACGGAGGCCACCATTGTACCATGTCGAAAACACCGAGCCGCCCAATCGAGTAAAACCAGGTTTATCTTCGGCAATTAGGCGGTTTATCATCGCTGCGCCCAGTGCATCTATGCCCGTAACCATGAGCGGGTGAAACACATAATTGAAAGGGTCTCGGTAAGGTGGGCCAGCCAAAATCGAGCCAGCAGGCCCTCGTTGGTGGTGGTTGTACATAATCTGCGGAATCCAGTCGACAAACAACGGACGGGCTACGTTTTGGGTTTCTTTGAGTTGTAGCATATAAAAATCACGGTTGTTGTCGTGGCCAGCGTATTTTTCATACAGTTTAGGCAAATATTCGAGTGTCCGTTTTTCAGTTTTAGCTTCTCTCATGTACCAATTAGCCACCAGTTCGTGTCCGTCTGGATTGATGTGCGTGAGCAATATTACGACATTGTCCAAAATCCGCATCGTTTCGGGGTCTGTTTTGCTTGTAAGCTGCCAAGCTGTTTCGATGAGTTGCATTATACCCACCGTTTCTGTTGAGTGAATGCCCCCGTCAATCCACACTACGGCTTTACCTTCGTTGGCCAGCAGCCGTGCTTGGGCATCGTTTAGGCCGTCGGCACGAGCCATTTTTTGAGAAATTTCTTGGTAGCGAGCCAGTTTTTTATGGTTTTCGGGCGATGTTACAATGAGCATTGGCTGCGTGCGGCCTTCTTCGGTTTTGCCAATGTCGATGAGCTTTACTCGGTCTGAGGTAGCTAATTTTTGAAAATAGGCTTCGGTCTGGGTGTAAGTGGAGAGCATATAGTCGTCGCCAATATCAAAGCCAAAATGCGCTTTGGGAGACGGAATATTTTGGGCTTGTACATTCAAGAATGTTGCCAAGCCAATGGCAACTGAAAGAAACAGATTTTTGAGCATTGTGTTTAAAATAAATAAAGGGTTGATAATAAATGATTTAGGGATTAGAATTCAATATTGTTTAGTTAAGCAAAATAAGTTGTTTGTGAAGACACAAACAACGGTGTCCAACCGAGTTCTGTGTCTTCACAGAACTCTTAACTAAACGACATTGGATTAGAATTGTCAACTATCAGAAAGTTGTCAATTCTCTAATTGGTGTAAATATAAGACATCAACTGCTCGTCTATGTAGCGATGTTCTGATTTGAGATGGGTATAACTGCGGAGAATACCCTCAAAAACAAAACCATGCTTTTCGTATAGTTTAATGGCCTTGGTGTTGGTGGTGGCCGTGCTTAGTTCTATTCGTTTGAGGCCACTTTGTTGGCCTAAGTCAATAATTGCCTTTATCATGGCCGACCCATGGCCCTTACCAGCTTCGCTGGGTGCTATGGCCACACCACCCAAATAGTTAATATGGTCTGACCGATGTAGCAATGGTATGAGCTTAAACATACCGACATCTCGCCCATCGACCGAAAAAATATAAACAATATCTTGTAACAACAACGACTCAAAAATTGGCTCGAAGGCATCTGACGGCATGAGTTCGTACAACAAATATGGATTGGTACTGGGGTGCATATAGAGGTTGTAAATGAAGGTAAAATCTGCTTTGGTAATTTTTCTAATCATTGGGCAACGTTTATTTAATAGTTTAGGTCTCACTACCAAAACTATTAAAGGTAATTTTAGGTTCGTTTTACCATTCATAGTAAATCAAAAAAAGCTAACTTGCGGCATCGTAACATCAACACGAACCAAACTAATATAAATGACCTCAAACACACAATCGGGCGGCGTTCCGTCGGGCGGCGTACCGTCACTTCAACCTATCATTAACTTCATCTGGACAGTGGCAGACGATGTATTGATAAATAAATTCCTTGAAAATCAATATCAAGACGTTATATTACCAATGACCGTTTTGAGGCGGCTGGACTTGGCTCTTGAAACCACCAAAGACAAAGTGCTGAAAACGCACGAAGATTTTAAAGGCAAAATGGACAACTTATCGGGCCTACTCACAAGCGAACAACACGGAAGCGGCTTGGCGTTTTATAATGTCTCACAGTTTACAATGAAAAAACTGTTGGCAGACCCTAAAAATATTGACACCAATTTTTTAGATTATCTCAATGGTTTTTCTGAAAATGTGCAAGACATTATCAGCAAGTTTAAATTTAGAAATCAATTAGATACCTGTAAAAGTACAGGTATTACCTTTTCACTTATTGATAAATTTTGTGACTCAAAAGTAGAATTAAGCCCCGATAAAATATCACCGATGGCAATGGGCTACATGTTTGAAGACTTGATACGTAGGTTTAACGAAAAAACAAATGCAGCAGCAGGGCGACACTTTACGCCAAGAGAAATTATTGAGCTAATGACACATTTGGTATATCTGCCAGTAAAAGATAAAATTCAAAAAGGTACTTTTTTGGTTTATGACCCTTGTGTTGGCTCAGGTGCCATGCTTACACAGTCCAAACTATTTGCCACAAACCCCGAAGGTGAAATAAAATCAACCGCCACTTTTCACTTATACGGACAAGAGAACACAGGCGAAATGTATGCCACTTGCAAAAGTGATATGCTATTAAAAGGCGAAGACCCCGACAAAATAAAGTTTGGCTCAACGCTGAGTGATTACGGCTTTGACCCTGACCTGAAATTTAACTTTATGCTCACCAACCCGCCCTATGGCACAAGTTGGAAACAGGACATGGACACTTTGAATGTAGGGACAGATAAGAAAATAAGTATCGTTGATAAACGCTTTAACCTGCCTATTAAAAACTTCAAAGGCGAACCAGAACAAATCTGCCTTACCAGCCGTAGCAACGATGGACAGTTGATGTTTGTGCTGCACATGCTCAGTAAAATGAAAGACCCCAAAGATGGCGGTAGCCGAATTGCGTCTGTACACAACGGCTCTGCACTATTTACAGGCGATGCAGGAAGTGGCGAAAGTGGCATAAGACAATATATTATTGAAAATGACTTGTTGGAATGTATCGTACAACTGCCCAACGATATTTTTTATAACACAGGCATTGCCACTTATGTGTGGTTTATTAGCAACAAAAAAGAAGAAAAGCGCAAAGGTAAAGTACAATTAATAAATGCTTCATCTAATGAATTTTTCCAAAAAATGCGTAAAAGCCTCGGTAGCAAACGCAACGAACTCAGCAGCCGACATATTGAAGCCATACAAGAAATGTATTTTGGTTTTGAAGAACTAGACCGCCAGCCGAACGCATACAGCAAAATATTTGATAACACAGACTTTGGCTTTTACCAAATAACCGTACACCAACCCGAAAAAGACCAAGACGGCAAAATAATTTTGGACAGCAAAGGTAGAATGACGAGCGATAGCAGCCTAAAAGACATCGAAAACGTACCGATGAAACAAAACATTGACGATTATTTCCAAAAAGAAGTATTGACTTTTGCCCCCGATGCTTGGTACGACCAGACCAAAATGAAAGTAGGCTACGAAATAGCCTTCAATAAATATTTTTATCAATACGAAGGCTTGCGAAGTTTAAAAGATATTGCTACCGATATTTTATTATTAGAACAAGAAACCGATGGACTTCTAAAAGAAATTATTGAATGATGCAAACAATAAAACCATATACAACCTACAAACCATCTGGCATCGCTTGGCTGGGCGATATTCCTGAACATTGGGAAAAATGGAAAATTTCAAGAGGCGTTTTAAAAATAGGAAGTGGAACTACACCGAGTTCTGGGAATAAAGATTTTTATGAAAATGGAACAATTAATTGGTTAAATACAGGTGATTTTAATGACGGAATTTTATATGAATGCAAAAAGAAGGTTACACCGAAAGCAATACAAGAAAATTCGGCTCTAAAATTATTTCCCAAAGGAACATTATCTATTGCAATGTATGGTGCAACAATTGGCAAAGTCTGTATTATACAATTTGATGCAACAACAAACCAAGCCTGTTGCAATATTGAAGAAGGAAATGTTTTTTCTAATAAATTCCTAATGTATTGGTTTATTGGACATAGACCACACATTGTAAATTTAAGTTATGGCGGTGGACAGCCAAATATTAGCCAAGATGTTATCAAATCATTGTATGTTCCCTCTCCAAATAAATCCGAACAACAAAAAATCGCCAATTTTCTTGATTACAAAACCGCCAAAATAGACCGTTTTATTGCCAAGAAAAAGCAGTTAATAAAACTGCTGAACGAACAAAAGGCAGGGATAATAAATGATGCCGTAGCCAAAGGTCTAAACCCAAACACCAAAACCAAACCCAGCGGCATAGAATGGCTCGGAGATATTCCAGAACATTGGGAAGTGAGGAAGTTGAAGTATTCTGTAAGTTTAAACCAGCATAGTGTATTTGATGACGGAGAAAAGAACATCAATAAAATTGCATTAGAAAATATTGAAAGTAAAACGGGGCGAATTTTACAAACAGAAGAAATTTCATTTGAAGGAGTTGGGACAATTTTTAAAAAAGGCGATGTTTTATTTGGGAAGTTAAGACCTTATTTAGCAAAAGTTATTTCGCCAAATTTTGAGGGTAGTTGTGTAAATGAAATTTTGGTTTTAACACCAAATAAAAATATTTGGGCTACTGAATTTTTAAAATTTAGAATGTTGTCATCTGAATTTATTAAAATAGTTGACGATTCAACATTTGGTTCAAAAATGCCAAGAGCAAGTTGGAATTTTATTGGAGGATTAAAGATAAGTTGTCCCCCAATCCACGAACAAACCGCCATCGTTTCCTACATCGAAGCCGAAACGGCCATCATCAATAAAACAATTACGACTATTGAAAAAGAAATTGCTTTGGTGCAAGAATACCGCACGGCAATTATAGCAGAAGCGGTAACGGGCAAAATTGATGTTCGAGATTATTGTCTGAATCAGGATATTTCAGGATTAGAAGATGAACAGGATTTTGATTTAGTAGATGAAAATGAGGAAGAATCAACAATTGAAATAAATGAAGTAGATGAAAACTGAAACAAAATGGAAATAAATGATATAACATACAAAATAAATGGTTGTGCAATGAAGGTACACAACACCTTGGGCAATGGTTTTCAAGAAGTGATTTATCAGCGATGTTTGGCTATTGAGTTTACAAAAGCAGGGTTAAATTTTGGTAGAGAATTAGAACAAATTATTTATTACGAAGGCATTGATGTAGGTACACGAAGAGCTGATTTTGTAGTAGAAAATAAAATAATTGTAGAACTGAAAGCCGTGATAAATTTAGAGTCGGACCGCCGAAGCGGATGTGCATTTGGCACAAGCAAAAAATTATGTAGTTGCTTATGATTTTCCTATTGAATTACTTATCAATTTTGGTGCGAATAGTTTGCAGTTCAAAAAAATATTTAACCCAAAATATAACAATCCTGCTAACCCTAAAATCTAATAAATCCTGATTCAGACAAT
>JAYVJH010000696.1:0-1697 GCA_043769455.1 Runella sp.
AACCAAGTAGCCAATTTATTGGACGTAATGGTCAATCAAGTCAGTCGTGTCAATCTCAATTCGCAATGCCAGCGTGGGCCAGACTCGTTTCCGTTTACAGGCCGCAAAGACTCTGCCGAGGGTGTGCTATCGGTAACAAATGCTCTGCATTCGTTTTCTATCAGAACGGTGGTGGCGACCAAAGACAATGCCGCCAATAAGGCACTCATCAATGATATTATTACCGAACACAAATCGCATTTTTTATCGACAAAATACGTGTTTTAGGTAATTGAGAAATAAATAAAAAGCGATGGCTCTGTTAGTAAAATAGCAGAGCCATCGCCTTTTTAGTCTATTCTTCATTGATTTATGGAGTACAACATAACTTATCGGAAATTAGATAAGCCAACTTTCAAAAAAATGGCTTATCGTTAAGTAATTTTTCGATACATTTGATTGATAGTAGCAAATCCATCTATAATAATAAGTAACATGAAACCAGTTTTGAATACATCGTTGCTGCTGGTTGCTATGACAGTTTTGTTGGCAGATTGTAAAAAAATGATATTTTTCCTGTCATCGAGCCTGACTTCAAAACCACTTGCCTTTTATCAAATTCAAAAGAATTTGATTCTAATGGGCGGGTATTACAAGAATATAAATACGAATATGACACACAAAGAAGGCTCACAAAGTCGTCATGGCGTTTTAATATTTATGATTCAAACATTACTCGATACGAGATTTTTTGGGAGGATATTTATGAATACGACACCGCTGGCTTTTTGGTAAATAGCCAGCGGAAAGGGTTTTGGTACAACGGCTATGTATCACAATATAACATAAACCCCAATGCCAAAATTATAGGAAATACCAAATACAAGTACGAAAACAATCGGCTTGTAGAAGAATATAAGTATGCACAAGTTACGTCAGATTTTGTGATGGAGTTTGCTAATCCTCGTATCGAAATACGCAAATTTGAGTATGATTTACAAGGAAACGTTGTCAAGTATAGCTTAGAAAACCCAGACGAGCCTACCAAAATTTATGAACTGGCCAATGGCAAAGTAGTAAAAGCGACAGACAAGTATTTTTGGGTTGATGTAGTACAAGAGGTAAATTCACAAGGCTTAGTTACTTTTAGAAAATTTCCATCGGGGCCTTCAAACAAAGATGACATTTATATCAAGACATGGTATGAATATGACGACCGAGGCCGCCTCTTGAAACGTAAAGACGATTACACAGACCCACAAGCAACCAAAATGAACTGGGAATATGCCTACGATGATACTCCTACGCCTGAAAGTACGTTACCCCTTCCCAAAGGTTACCCCAAACAGTATTATCCAGAGGGTAGCAATCAATATAACGTAACACGTGAGGCTCTTTTTTATCTTTATGCTAATGAAAAAGACTATAAAAAAAACCTTGATATAAACTGGTCATACGTTTACAACAAAGAAAAACTACCCGTAAGTCGTGCCGAAAAAGGGCAAGCCAACAATAATTTAGAACAGACAAAATATGAATATGTGGGCTGCCAATAGCTAAGTGGCAGTGCGTATTTAGTTTATGCTGTTGAGATTTGAGATTTGACAACTTTTTAAAAGTGGCAGATTCAAGTAATAAATGCAACTTTTTGGTTAAATATTTGAATTGGACTTAAATAGCCATGTCTTTTTCTGGGTCTGTTGTTAATAATATTTTCA
>JAYVJH010000697.1:0-6837 GCA_043769455.1 Runella sp.
GCACTCAATATGCTTACCAAAGTCAATGCCAAAGAGTGGGGGCCAGATGGAATTAGGGTCAATTCGATTTGTCCTGGACTTATCAAAACCAAATTTAGTAAAGCACTCTGGGAAGACGACAAAATGCTCAGTCATTTTACTAAACGACTGCCTATTGCCCGTATGGGAACGGTCGAAGAAGTAGCATCGCTGGCACTATATTTAGCGTCAGATGCAGCAGGCTACTGCACGGGCGGTCTATATCCTGTCGATGGCGGCACTACGATATAGGCTGGTTGTGGCGTTCAAAAACTAAAAATGAAAACCGATGGGCATGATGCTCGTCGGTTTCATGGTTTTGTTGGCTCACTAATCGAAAATCGTTTGGTATTTCTGGAAAAAAAGCGTCGCCCTCAAAATCGTCATGTACTATTGTCAGATGAATGGTTTGCGCCAACGGTAATACTTGCCTAAATATTTGCTCGCCACCGATTACAAAGACTTCAGCATCATTTTTGGTTTTGTCAAGTGCTTCGTCCACACTACCTACTCGCTCAAAACCTTCGTCCATCGCAAAATCGGCTTGTCGAGTTATCACAAAGTTGCCCACATCAGAGCCAAGTCTGTCGGGGGTATCATAGCTTTTGCGCCCCATTATCATACGGCAACCTTTGGTAACTCTAAAAAAATTGTCCCAGTCCAACGGTAAATGCGACCAAGGTAAACGGCCATTGTTGCCAATCACTCGGTTTTGAGACATAGCTGCTATCAAAGATATTTTCATTTTCAAATAATATGAGTTTCTAACTGTATGCCACAAAAGTAATATCTTTGCCCGATTTATGTAGTAAAAAAAATCAAAACTTACTTGATTTAGTAAATCTAAATTTTCACGACAACAATAATTTTTATTTAACTTGAAAATATACATACTTGGTGCTGGCTCTTTGGGGTTGGCTTTTGGAGGTCTTTTGGGCTTATCGGGGCAAGATGTTACGCTTTTGTGCCGCACTCAAACACAGGCCGATGTCATCAATGCCCAAGGGCTAAATTTGACAATAGACACAAAAATTCAAAATATTGGCATTAAAGCGGCTTTTACAGGCCGAGATTTACCAAAAGCAGATTTGATTTTGGTCTTTGTCAAATCGCAAGATACAGCCATAGCCATTGAGCAGATTTTGAAATTTGTCGATGCCAAAACGGTGGTCTTATCGCTCCAAAACGGCATGGGACACGAAGATACGATAGCTAAATTTATACCCAAAAACCAAATAATAGGCGGTAAAACTTACGTGGGCGGTCAGCGGCTTTCGGCCAATAGTGTACTGATAGGTTATAAAAATAAGCGTACTGTTGTTGGCGAATTTGACGGTACAAACTCAGTGCGTGTTCAGCAAATTGCGGCTATCTTTAATGAGTCCAACTTTCAAACTGAAATTAGTACGAATATTTTGGGTACAATGTGGGACAAACTTTTTATAAACGTTGCTACGGGCGCAGTGTCGGGTATTTCGGGGCTTTGTTATGGCGAGTTGTATAAATCTGACGAATGGCAAAATATTGCCGTTGGTGCAGTAGCCGAAGCCATGCAAATAGCACAAGCTCAAAATATTGCCTATTCTGTGCCAGACGGACGTGCGGCTTGGTTGATGGCTGGTGAAGGCTTGCCTTATGACTTCAAAGCCTCGATGTTACAAAGTTTGGAGGCTGGCTACTGTACTGAAATTGATTTTATAAACGGGTATGTGGTCAAAAAAGGACTTGAAGCCAACGTTCCAACGCCAATCAATCAAATACTTGTGGCCGCTATGAAAGGGGTCGAAAAATGGGTACTGTCAAAGGGGTTACCAAAATTATAGTTTATGAACACCACAAATCAAGTCTTTGTCATCACTTTTGCCCTTGTTTGTATGGGGTTTTTGCTCAAACAATATAATTTTATTACAGAAAAAGACGGTAAAATAATTTCTAAGTTTTTGATGCACAGCACATTCCCTGCATTGATGCTTGTATCTACATCAACCCTAAAACTAAATGCTTCGCTGGCTTATATTCCGCTGTTTGCTGTTGCTTTGGGACTTTTGATGTTGCTGATTGCATGGTTTTGGCTGTCCGACTACGACAATCGGTTGCGGGGTGTACTTACGATGGGTGTCGGTGGGTTTAATACAGGCTTATTTGGATTTTCTATTATTGAAGGTCTATTTGGAAAAGAATCGCTTGTCTATGCCATCATGTTTGATATTGGCAATACTTTCGTTGTGTTTTTTGTGATATACACCATCGGCTGTTATTTTTCTGAAAAACAATCAAGCCAAATAAAACCACTGACCATTTTGAAACGAGTATTGAGCCTGCCGCCTGTTCTGGCAATGGTCATAGGATTGATTATTAACGCTTCATCGTGGCAAATGCCAGTAATTATGTTCGATTTTTTAGAAATTTTGGCCAAAGGTAATAAACCTATTGTATTGCTTTTGATGGGTATTTATTTAAGTTTTGAATTGGACAAAAAAACAATGTTTGCCGTTTCAAAAGTGCTGTCTATTAGGTATTTAGTTGGTTTTTTGGTTGTTGCTGGACTTTATTATTGGCTGCCTAATCAATCAACAATGCGAAGTGTGCTGATGGTTTGTTGTATTTTGCCAATCGGTATGACCATCTTGCCGTTTTCGGACGAAATGGACTTTGACTCTCGCATCGCAGGCACAATGCTCAACTTATCGCTCCTCATTAGTTTTGTCTTGATATGGGCTTTGGCATTGGTTTTGAAATTGTAAGTAGATGTTTGTTTACCAAAACGACTTTTAGACCACCTGATTTATCTTACTCGCTTGATTTGTAGGGCATAATCGTCTATTTTTCCAAACAATATCTTACCGTTTTCGTCTTTGCCTACTTCGGTCGAAGCCCAACTTTCGGCATCAACTTTGAGCCGTCCCGAAATATAAATCGGCTTACCGCGCCGCTCAGAGTTAAACTTACAACTATCTACACTACCAATAAATTCATTATTGGTACGATGCCAAATATCGGGGCAGCCTAATGTAGTTTTCAAATCGTTTTGGGTCAATGAGTTTAGAGTGGTGCTATTTTTATAGAAATCAACAAACAGCGAATCGGTCTTGAAAGACATTGCCTCTGAGGTAATTGTCTTAGATAGTTTGTCATATTTAAAAACATACAATCGCTGCCGATATACCTTGCCATTGGCTTTGAGCCATTTGACATAAAAAACAGGCGTATTCAAAAACGACAGTCTCACTGGCATAGCCTCAATGCCCACAATGGCCGTGGGGTCGGTTGGGGTGGTGGTAGCTTGGTAAGTACCAGCAAAAGTTTTGAGTAATTTTCTAAAATCTTTTTTGGAAGATTGAGCAATGCCCAAATATGATAAAAATAGGAAGTATATTACGATTGAGTTTTTCATCAGTTGTTGTTTTAGGTATTTAAGTACATATCCAAAAGCAATACGGTACTTTAATTTAGATAATTTGCTGATTAACAACATTTTATTTAACTCACGACACCGTACTATATACTCACGACTCCTTAGTCAGCAGCCGACTCGTTGATAATCATTCGGATAACTATAAAACACAGTGCAGCGAGGAGTATGTACAATATATAAGGAACGTCCAGCATACGGCTTGCATTGTAGCCAGTGTTGTGAAAAACCACAAACGTAACCATGACAAAATACATATAAGGGAAAAGCGTTTTTAGGAGTTTCATGTTTTTTTGGTTTAGAGTAAGTAGTAAATAGTGAAAAACAGATAACGAAAAATATTATAATTGGTCAATAACCAGACATTTAAAATGAATCAAGACGTTGTTTGCTTATAAGAAACTACGTGTAACAACAGTGTTAAAACATATTTTAGTCAGTTTTGTTTGAATTTAGATTGACAAGGGTATGAAATCCCATCTATTCTGTGTTCCTTGGCTTGTGAGACACAGACCAAAGCAATGGTACACTGGCAAATTAGCACATTGACTTATATTTATTCTGCAAAAATTTCGGACAAAGGCAACTCTATGCCCGTGGCTGGGTCTGAAAGTATCATGCCAGAATTGAAAAATTGGTATTTGCCAATTTCTGAATAAACATAAATAGCCTGAAAAGCGGGATTGACCAACCAACAAGATTTGACACCCGCATTGAAATAGCGATTGATTTTTTTGATAAGTTCAGTATCTGTCTGTGAAGGTGAAATAATTTCGATAGCCGTTAAAGGCATTTGGGTCATGCCCATTTCGTCTTCAAAAAAATCAATTTTCAATTTTGGATAAATCGCAATATCAGGCACGGTATTGGGTTTTTCGGGCATGATGATGTCGATTTCGGATAATACCGTGTAGGTTTTTCGGTAAATCGTTTTTAGTGCAAAGATTAAATTTCCTTGAACCATTGAGTGGTTTTTACTTGGCATAGGTTTGTTACGTTCAATTTCGTATTGAGAAATTTCTCGATTTTCTGTTACGGTTTCGACTAATAGTTCCATAGTTCTGCGTATTTTTTTTGACAAATATAATCAACAATTTTCAAATCTTTACAAAACTTATGGCACAGCCGCCGCCTTTGGCGAGTTGTAGATTGAGCGTACTTTGGTTGGTAACGGTTGTTTTTCTATGACGTAGCTTTCTGGATTTGTCTGCCAGTCTGCCGTTGTATCAACCGATGAATCGATTTATACAATACTAAACCTATTGAGAACAATCTGGGGCTTACTCAACACAAAACCCAGCGCAGACGGCTCAATGACAGGCTGGTTTTTGTACTTGATTTGATACAACAATGAGCCGTTTGTATTGTTATTAACGCTCAAAACCACCGATTGATTGGGCGACTTGATACTTGCTTTTTGTTGAGCGAAAATATTGAACGAAAGTAATAAAAATACTGATAATTGTTTCATTGTAAATAAGTTAGGTTTTTGACTTTGATTTCAAAACCCTACGACTTTCTTTTTTCGTAGTGCTTCGGTCAATGTTTTTTTGCCTTTGTGGTAGGTTTGAATATGATAAATAAATTTGTCGGTAAAATCTTTGGCTTCTGGCCCAGCATTTTGCAAAGCCGACACGATACTGGCTATGAACGGATAATCAGAATAATTACTTTTTTTGAACCATTCCATCAAATTGTCCTCTAAATATTTATAGGTTTTTTTGAAATTATTTATCAGTAAATATTCGCAAAATATAGCGTAGCTTTCTATGTCATTGTTTTTCAATACCATTTTTTCTAAATCGTCCCATCGTTCGTCCAACACATAAAAATGCCCGACTGCTGCGGGTATTTTTGTACTTCTATTTGACGAATAAAAACCATAATTGCCAATGCTACTTTGTTTTTGTTTATCTGTAATTTCTTTTACCAATAGTTCTGACGTATCGAGCCATTGTTGTTTAGAAACCATTTTTTTGATTTTTTCAATAACCGAAAACTGTTTGTAGTCGCCAAACCTAAATCGCTGCAAAAGTGCCTTAATCGTACCTTCTTTATCGCCCAATTTTTCGTTGGTTTCATCAAGCTTGTTAAGCCAAAAAATATCTATGTTGCCGCCCGACATCAGTAGATATTTATTGAACACATATTTCTCTAAGACTTTTTGTGCTTCCGTATAGTTTTTTTGAACAAACAAATACTCAACATACTCTTTGCGATAGCGGCTTATGTGCTGGCTTTTGGCAAGTAGTTCTGGGATTTTATCTTGCATTTTATTGGCTTTATAAAATTCTCTTTTCAAGTCAATCAAGTCAGTTTCTAAGGTAGTCTCACCATTTGACGTTGAAAAAGCCCAGAATCCGCTGTTTTGTCGGTTGTTGGTAGCCATTTGTTTATCCAAAAACTCGTTATACAGTTTGTGTAGGTCGTTTTCTTGCCCAATTTTTTTCCATAGTGCCAATAATTCTGAGCGAAACGACTGATATATTTCTGATATATTATTTTCTAAAATCTCAAACAATTCTTTTAAAACACTCATTTTGAGGTCGTAAGGTGCTTTTTTTGCAATTTCGCCAAAGTGTTTTAGAGAGTTGTTTATCATGGTGTTTAGTTTTCCTTCCGAGTCTTCCATGCGTTTGAGTAGCGTTGTCAAACTTTCGATGAGGGCCAGAGCGATGGGGGCAAAGTCTTTGTATTTTTTGGCTTCAAAGGCAGTAGTTGCCTTAGTGGCAAGTTCGGCGGCGGTAACGATAAATTTTTTGGTGTCTCTTGTTCCCAAATAACCATTTCGTTTGATACTGGTTGCCGTCGAGCGTAGCACTTCGTTAAAATATTTGCGGTCGTTGCTGTCGTTTTTATCGGCAAAGTGTACCAAAAACTGATTTTTAAAAGCCTTGTTGTCTGCCAATGCTTTTCTCAAAAATTCATATAGCTCGACTTTTGTAATCTCACCCAAAATGGTTTCGGTGGGAGTTAGTTTTTTCTTTTTGATGGGTTTTTCGGGCTTCGCTTTGGCTTTTTCTTTTTTCTTGGCCAATGTAGGCCATATTTCTTTGAGTTTCAAGAACACAGCTACTTGGTGGCGGCAAAAGTCGGTTTCGCTGGGGCAGTCGCAAAAGTGGTCTAAGATATTTTTTTCGTTGTCTATCATTATTTCGACATTGAACACCTCCCGACCAACTGTTACTTCGGCCAGCCACTCGTTTTCTTTGTTTGGCACAGTTTTGCTCACACCACCCTGATTAAAAGTTACCTCGCCCTCTTTATATATGTTGGCTGGGATTGTTTTTTTGAAATTAGACAAATTAAAAGATGACATAAAACCTATTTTTAAGATTGTAAATTTTGACTTTTCAAAATTACTATTTTTATTTTTTAAGTGTTATATTTGTCAATATGAATTTATC
>JAYVJH010000698.1:0-6816 GCA_043769455.1 Runella sp.
CGACTGCTTGACTATTTTTTGATATTCTTCTAACAGTGCCGTAAAGCCTGTATATGAGTCTTTTACACGTATTAGTGTTGTTTTTAAGGCTTGTTTGGCTCTTCTGCGCTTTTATCTGTGTCTTTTCTATCAAAAACTGTACTTCTTTGTAGTAGAAGTCTGCGGCTTTTTGTTGTTTGGTCAAGTACTTACCCAACTCTTGCAGCCCTAACTGATGAGATAAACCGATGGCTATTTCATAATGTTGTTCTGCTTTTTTTACTAATTCTTGACCAATACCCGACAAAAAAAGGTACTTGTACTGAACAGTTGGACTGTCGGTAGTGAGTGAATTGTCGACCAGAAAAGTCCTCAACAATGCACGTGGATATGTCCATTGTTTTTGTTCAATGTCTTTTTTAAAATCGGATACATCGTCCAAATACTGAAAAGCGATATGGGTATGTTTGAGAATCTGCTCTAAATGATTGATTACCTCAAATTGCTCTTGTCCCTGAATAGCCGCCAAACCGTGAACAATGGCACAACAAACGGCTGATTTGCCAAAGGCGAGTTCTTCAAACGAATTTTCGGTAAAATCTGCTTGGCTTTCAGACAGTTGTTTTTCTGTAAAATTGGTTTTGGCATACTTTGTTTTTAGTCGGTCAAAATGTCCCCAGAATGCGCTGTTATTATCAATTAGATTGGTTAGTTGTCTGATTGTTTGCTCGTGTAGTTGGATAGTATCAAACAATATTTTGGGTTGGTTTGCAATCGGCTCGGTATTATCCAATAAATTGTCGATTGATAACAACACCTGAAAATAATTGTACGCACATTCGCCCAATTGATTGGCTTTTTCTACCACAACCAGCGGATAGGCTTTGATAAGAAGCGGTACCAGATTGCGATAAAAATAGTTTGTGCGTTCTTTATTCATATTAAATATGTCTATCAGATATAACACTACAAACATACAGGCTTACTAAATACATTCGTATTATAAATAGCTATAATTTTATATTATTTAGCTATAAAATTATATAAATTGAGAATATTTTGCTGTTTTTACAAAAAAACAGCACGAAAAAATACTATAACATACAGCTTTTCAGAAAAGAGAAGGGCTTTACGCAAAAGCAAATGGCTAAACAATTGGGCATTTCTCAAAATGCTTACAATAAAATAGAAAACGGCAAAACCGACCTCAAAGCCGAAGTAATGGAGAAAATAGCAGTAATACTGGGAAAAGAGTTAAAAGAGTTTGCACAAAATGAAAACGATAAACCAGTTTGTCATATTGAGCAAAGTCATTCCACTAATTCGGTTGGGAACGTGGGCAATGATGTTACAGACAACCAACACGACTTTGACAAAGAGCGTGAAGTTTGGAAGGCGTTAGTGGCAAGTTTGCATGAAGTGGTTGTAACAAAAAGCGAAGTAATAGCCTCACAGGGCAATCTGATAATGATGTTACAAGGTTCAACGACTTTGAATAGGTAACCAAAAATGTAGTTTGATAGGACTCAATGCACCGACACTAATTCTAAACTTCGTTGGACGATTTCGCCCATAGTGCGGCACTTCAAAAAGTCTTTTTTGTTGTAATAAACCGCCAGCTCGGCTTTAAGTTGGTCTATGTGCTGTGGCAGCGATATGGTATCGGTTCGCATGATGCTCATCAGGTCTTCGATGCGGCCCCTCTCTACTCTGATGCGGCCAGCAATCAAGGCTCGTTCTTCGGTTTGGTATTGATGTACACTTTCGGACGACAGGTATTTCATACCCAACTCAATGAGCGCATTGTTTTGTTTGAAATATTGCGGCATATAAACCGTCCGTTTGCCTTCGTAGCTTTGTTGGTCGAAGTCAATAGACCTGATACGGTAATAAATCTCTTCAAAGTCTGGGGTAATATCGACCACAAAATTACTGGAGTGCATATCGCCCAATAGTCTTACAAAACAGCGTTCGTTGAACTTTACAAATTCTTTACAGAGCCGTATTGAGTTTTGGTTGGGAGCGTCTAAGTAGTTTTTGATAAACATATCGCCCGGTATTCCAGCAATGTGTTCTTCAATCAGTGTATCGCCACTGGTAAGATAAGCGATACGGTTGGGCGACAGAATATGCTCTAATTCAAGGCCATAGATACGAGAAGCGTCGGCGTTTTTGATATAAAAATAGTCGAAGTTGTCATTTACTTTATTGACAATTCTGATACGAAACGGCTTGGAGTTGCCGTAAGAACACAAATCGACACGGTCTATGTAGAGGTGGCTCATCACCGACATATCGCCGTCGGCTTTGAGGTCGGCATATATTGTTTTGAGCGAATGATACACCTCTTCGATGTCGCTCTGAGGATAAAAAACCGTTTCCCAGAACGTATCAGAGCCTTTTTTGTCGTAGAGCGGAATGGCATTGTCGTAGCGCAACAAATACGGATAATGTATCGGCATATCTACCTCACGGTTGTAACTGAGGAGATAGTTGCGGAGTGCAGGGTTGATTTTGAAAGGTATTTTTTTGCGAGAAATAATAGCCATAGTTGTAGCCGTAAGTAAAGTGCAATGACTAAATTATTGATAAAGTTACAAATCAGCCCCTGGCCAATGTAAATGGTCGCTGTGAATCTAACTTTAAAAATATAAACAAAAAGATAGTAAAACCCCAAAGCGAAGAGCCTCCATAACTAAAAAATGGCAACGGAATACCAATGACGGGCATAAAGCCGATAGTCATACCCAGATTGACCAAAAAATGAAAAAACAAAACCCCAGCCAGACAGTAGCCAAACACCCTCGCAAAACGTGTACGCTGCCGCTCGGCGAGTGTAACAATGCGTACAACAAGGCCCAGCAACAAGCAAATCAATAGTAGGCTACCCATAAAGCCCTGTTCTTCGCCAATAGTGCAAAAAATAAAATCAGTGTTTTGCTCTGGCACAAAATCAAACTTGGTTTGCGTACCTTGCAAATATCCCTTACCCCACAACTGCCCTGTACCGATGGCTATCTTGGACTGTATGACGTTCCAGCCGGCTTTTCGAGGGTCCGAATAAGGGTCAATCAATACCAAAATTCTCGTTTTTTGGTGTTTTTCGAGCAAATTATTAAAAATAAAATCGGTACTGCCTACATACAACGTCATCAGACCAACTACGCCAGCAACTTGCCGAAAGTTGCGTAGGTTTCGTTCATAATGAGGAATAAGAAACCGATAAACCAGCAGCCCCACCACAACCAACCCAGCAATAACGTACAGCTTTGAAAAAAATAAAGTCAATACAAAAAGAACGATTGCCGAAAGAAAAATAACTGGATATATCGGCGGGACTCCTTCACGATAGAGTACAAACGCAAACGAAGCAAAGACGAGCATTACGCCCATTTCGTGCGAAACTAAGATAAGAACAGCAGGTAAAAGTACTATACCAGCCACCCAGAGCATATCTTTAAATTTGGATAAATTGACATTGGTACGGCTCAAATACCGAGCAAGCATGAGAGAAGTACCAATTTTGGCAAATTCGGCAGGCTGCAACGAAAAGCCACCCAACTTAAACCAAGAGTGTGAACCCTTGATATTGGCACCAAAAAAAAGTACCGTAACCAACAAAGCAATACAAATCCAGTATATAACTTCGCCAAAAGTTTCCCAAAATCGGTAGTCAATTACTAAAATGGCAATAATTAAGAGCATCGAAGTACTAATAAACATCAGTTGCTTACCCGCACTGTTGGAGAGGTCAAAGAGTTTTGTTGGGTTTTCGGGGTCGTAGATGGCCGCATAGATACTAAACACCCCCCACGTAACACAGGCAACGTAAATGACTACTGTGAGCCAGTCTAAGTTGTGTGCGATATGTTCGTTTTGGCGAGCCATTGCTATAAATACTATTTGATTTTGAGTAATTTGGTACTATCTTTTTTTACTGAGTCAGCAGACTTTGCCACAGCTTTTTGTACGCCAATGGCGGCTATGGGCTTTTGGCCTCTGATGGGTACAAACTGTAAATAGTTTTTGGCTATCCATTTTTGAGCATAAGCCTTGCGTTGTATTTCGCCTTTCAGGTATTTTTCGATGACTAACGAAGCAATCGGCCCAGCATGAAAACCACCATAGCCAGCGTCTTCCAAAAACACAGCTACCGCAATCTTGGGGTTATATTTTGGGGCAAAGGCCATAAAAATAGAGTGAGGGTGTTTGGGATTTTTGGTCTGTGATGTACCTGTTTTGCCGCACATCTGAACACCCGGAATAATTGCCGAACGGTCGAATGTACCTCTGATGACGGCCATTTCCATACCGTTAATTACCTCTTCAAAGTAGCTTTTGTTTACCTTGGTTTCATGTCTTTCTTTAAATTGTGGCAATACCTCGCCTTGTTTGCCTACGCCCGTTACGATGTGTGGTGTAATGTACCAGCCTCGATTGGCGATGGTTGCCGTCAAGTTAGCGATTTTGAGTGGTGTAATTTGTAACTCTCCCTCACCAATGCCCATCGAAGCAAACTGCCCAAAACGCCATTGGTTTTTGCCCCTAATTTTGTCAAAATAGGCCGCATCGGGTAATGTACCAATGGCTTCATTGAACAAATCAATACCCAAACGGCCCCTAAAACCAAAACGACCCATGTATCCTGCCCAGTTTTCAAGGCCAATCCGAGACGATTTGAAAGTGTTACGCTCGCTGTTGTGGTATATCATTTTTTTGAATACATGATAAAAATAAGGGTTACACGACCACTGAATGGCACTATGGACACTCCCCGCTGGTGGGTGGCCATGACATTTCATTTTTACGCCTGCATGGCCAAAAGCCGCCCCAGGGCCAATCGCACCATCTTGCATGGCAGCCAATGCCTGTACGGTCTTGAACGTTGAGCCTGGCCGATAGTACGAACTAATAGACTTGTCTAACATTATCTTGTAGGGGTCGGTAATGAGCCGACCGTAGTTTTTAGAAAAATTGGACGAAGACAACAGCGAAGGGTCAAACGACGGGGCAGACGAAATAGCCAAAACCTGCCCTGTCGAAGGCTCTATGGCTACCACTGCACCCGCTTTCTGCTGCATGAGGCTATCCACTAATTCTTGCAACGACAAGTCTATGCCCATATATAAATTCTGACCAGCCACAGCCATCGTATCAGCTTTGCCGTCTTTCCAGCGGCCTTTGTCTATGCCTCTTACGTCTTGCATCACATAGCGCACACCTCGCTGACCACGCAGTTGTTGTTCATAAAACCGCTCCAAACCCGTCTGCCCAACCATATCGCCCTGTCGGTAGTAGTCATCTTCCTGTCGGTCGAGTTGTTTTTGTGAAATCTGGCTCACATATCCCAATGCGTGCGCCATAGATTTGGTGTTGTAGCTTCTAACGGCATTTTTTTGATATTCAAAACCGTCATAGTCCACCATTGCATCTTGAATTTGGGCAAACTCTTCTTTACTCAAATCACCAATAAACAACGAAGGCTTCACTTTTGAGTAGGTTTTTGCTCTTGTCATCAAGCTATCGAACATCGGTTTATCGATTTTCAATAAACTACAAAAAGCAGCAGTATCGGTAATGTTTATTTTTCGGGGCGTTACATAAATATCATAACTGGGAGTGTTATGAACTACCTGCTTGCCGCTTCGGTCATATATCAGGCCACGAAATGGAGTGTCAGTTATTTTTCTGATTGAATTGGTCGAAGTCTCATACGTTTTGTCAAATACCTGCAAATACAGCAACCGACCAAGATAAATCAAGCCCGTCAGTATAAAAAAACCGTAAATAAAATACTTTCTATTTTCTAACATTATGCTCAATTTGCGAAATAAATATCTTTAAAATACCTTCAAATATCTTTAAATTGTAAATGAATAAGTAATGAATATCTTTAAATAGAGTTACTCAAAACCCAAATAGCTTGTTTTTTGCTATTTAACTCTTTGTCTATCATCAACAACTATTTATTTACAGCAAAATTTCTCAAAAACTCTTCTCGGTCAGTAATCAAAATTTCAGACTGCCACTCATACTCCAAGCCTTTGGCGAGGCCATGATTTGCCCCAAAATAATAGAGCGATTTCATGGCGGCAATAGTCTGGGCAGAGTTACCAATTATTTTAGTGGCTACTTCCTCAACCATTTTTTCTAAGTCCAACAAAGGTACAGATTTATTGACCAATCCGATACGCTCTGCTTCTTTGCCCGATATGGCTTCGGTCGTAAATGATAGTTCCATGGCTTTCGACAGACCCACTTTGTGTTGCAGCCGTTGGGTCATACCCCACTTGGGCGCAATGCCCCATTTGGCGTGTGTGTCACCAATTTTGGCTTCGTCGGCGGCATAAATCAAGTCAAAAGCCATCATAAATTCAGTCGCACCTGTATAACAAAACCCATTGACCATCGCAATCGTAACCTGTGGCATGGCTTGCAGTGTTTTGATAAAATCTGCACCCATCTCCATCACCTCAAAGTTTGAAAACTGCCCTCCTTGTATGCTTTCGTTGAGTGCCTTCAAGTCCACCCCTGCCGACCATGCACGGCCCTCGCCCGTTACAATCAGTACTTTGACAGAATCGTCGGCTGCTATTTTCTGGGTAGCATCTGTTAGCTCTGAAATCAGATTGGGACTTAGGGCGTTCAGAACCGATGGACGGTTGAATGTAACACGGGCAATGCCATTGGCTTGGCTCACAATAATATCTTGATACATAATGATTTATAGATTTTTAAACAAAGCTACTATTTCTGAATGAACTTGTGGCAAAATACCTGCTGGAATTTCGTGGCCTACGCCCTCCAACCATACAATTCGAGCCTGGGCGATGAGTG